>NZ_CVTS01000028.1:0-277929 GCF_900004755.1 Pseudomonas sp. 25 R 14
CGTAACTCATTGTTTACCAAGGAGTTTTCCGTTTCGACTGCGCCGGAAGTGGGGCGAATTATAGACAGATATAAATCGCCGTCAACCGTTAATTCCAGGTTTATTCGGATTTAAGCGTAATACGCGCAAATGCCTTCTTGCCGGCCTGGCAAACGTGGGTAGCACCCAGTTCGTATATAAAGGTGCGATCGACAACCTCACCATCTATACGCACACCGCCAGACCCCAGAAGGTCGCGCGCCACTGCCGAATTCTTCACCAGGCCCGCCTTATTAAGGACAGCAGCAATCGGCATCGCCTCGGCAGCAGTCAATTCAATCTCCGGCAGATCATCCGGCAACTCGCCATCCTTCATGCGATTGCCCGCAGCACGGTGAGCGCTGGCCGCAGCCTCTTCACCATGGAAGCGCGCAACAATCTCTTCCGCCAGCTTGATCTTGACGTCCCGCGGATTCGCACCCGCCTCTACGTCAGCACGCAATGCGTTGATCTCATCCATCGAGCGGAAACTCAACAGCTCGAAGTAACGCCACATCAACGCATCAGGAATAGAAACCAGCTTGCCGTACATCACACCCGGCGCCTCCTGGATACCGACATAGTTACCCAAGGATTTGGACATTTTCTTGACGCCGTCCAACCCCTCCAGCAAAGGCATGGTCAGAATGCACTGGGCCTCTTGCCCATACGCACGCTGCAACTCACGCCCCATCAACAGGTTGAACTTCTGGTCGGTACCGCCCAACTCGACATCGGCACGCAACGCCACCGAGTCATACCCTTGAACCAGCGGGTACAGGAACTCATGAATGGCGATAGGCTGATTGGTGGAGTAGCGCTTATCGAAGTCATCGCGCTCAAGCATGCGCGCAACGGTGTACTGGGACGTCAGGCGAATGAAGTCCGCCGGCCCCATCTGATCCATCCACGTGGAGTTGAATGCCACTTCAGTCTTGGCCGGATCGAGAATCTTGAAGACCTGGGTCTTGTAGGTTTCGGCGTTTTCGAGAACCTGCTCACGAGTCAGCGGTGGGCGCGTAGCGCTCTTGCCGCTCGGATCGCCGATCATCCCGGTGAAGTCACCTATAAGGAAGATCACCTGATGCCCCAGCTCCTGGAACTGGCGCAGCTTATTAATAAGCACCGTGTGACCCAGATGCAGATCCGGCGCCGTCGGATCAAAGCCAGCCTTAATACGCAGGGGTTGGCCACGCTTGAGCTTTTCGATCAGCTCGGCCTCGACCAACAGTTCTTCCGCACCACGTTTGATCAGCGCTAGCTGCTCTTCAACCGACTTCATAACAGACCCGCAAGGCTCAGATTCAAAGGGAACCAACCATACAAGATCAGGGACTAATTACAAGTTTTGCCCTGCAAACGGACACCATTCGGCGAGCCCGGCATTCGCAAGCTTGCGCCACAGATGATTTGGTTATATTTTATACAGTTATTTCATCTTCATCATGTCATTCATCTTTTCCATTTCATCTTTTCAAAGTCAAATTACCTATGACCACTGAACCGTCTAAAGCGCCGCCGCTTTACCCGAAGACCCACCTGCTCGCCGCAAGTGGTATCGCCGCCCTTCTCAGCCTGGCACTCCTGGTATTCCCTTCCAGTGACGTAGAAGCCAAACGAACGACTCTGAGTCTTGACTTGGAGAGCCCGATTGAACAACTGACACAAGATCAAGACGCTTCTGACGCGCAGCAAGCCACAACCGCAAGCGTCGAGTCTCCCTTTGCACAGATTGAAGACAGTGCGGACGAGACCAAGGAGACCGCCCAGGCAGCACCTGCACCCCAGGTAGCGAAAGGCCCGGAGCACCGCGAAGTGATCGTGGCCAAAGGTGACACGCTGTCGACGCTGTTCGAGAAGGTCGGCCTTCCCGCCACGACCGTTAGCGACGTACTGGCCAGCGACAAGCAAGCCAAGCAATTCACCCAGCTCAAGCGTGGCCAGAAGCTTGAGTTCGAGCTGAACCCGGAAGGTCAACTGACCACCCTGCACACTAAACTCAACGACCTCGAAAGCATCACCCTGACCAAAGGCGCCAAAGGCTTTGCCTTCAATCGTGTGACCACCAAGCCGGTGATGCGCTCTGCCTATATTCATGGCGTGATCAACAGCTCGCTGTCCCAGTCGGCGGCACGCGCAGGCCTGTCCCATAGCATGACCATGGACATGGCCAGCGTATTTGGCTACGACATCGACTTCGCTCAGGATATTCGCCAGGGTGACGAATTCGACGTGATCTACGAGCAAAAGGTGGCCAACGGCAAGGTCGTCGGCACCGGCAATATCCTGTCGGCGCGCTTTACCAACCGCGGCAAGACCTACACCGCCGTGCGCTACACCAACAAACAAGGCAACAGCAGCTACTACACCGCCGATGGCAATAGCATGCGCAAGGCCTTTATTCGTACTCCTGTTGACTTCGCCCGTATTAGCTCGCGTTTCTCCATGGGCCGCAAGCATCCAATTCTGAACAAAATCCGCGCGCACAAAGGCGTGGACTATGCCGCACCGCGCGGCACGCCGATCAAGGCTGCCGGCGATGGCAAGGTACTGCTGGCCGGGCGCCGCGGCGGTTACGGCAATACTGTGATCATCCAGCACGGCAACAGCTACCGGACGCTTTACGGCCACATGCAAGGCTTTGCCAAAGGCGTGAAAACCGGTGGCAACGTCAAGCAAGGCCAGGTGATTGGCTATATCGGCACCACCGGCCTGTCTACCGGCCCGCACCTGCACTATGAGTTCCAGGTCAACGGCGTGCACGTCGACCCGCTGGGTCAGAAGCTGCCAATGGCCGACCCGATCGCCAAGGCCGAGCGCGCGCGCTTCCTTCAGCAAAGCCAACCGCTGATGGCACGCATGGACCAGGAACGCGCCACCATGCTGGCTTCGGCGAAGCGTTAAGCGATGGCGCTCTATATAGGTGTGATGTCCGGGACCAGCCTTGATGGCCTGGACATTGCGCTGATCGAGCAGGACACCGCGGTCAAACTGATCGCCACGCATTACATTCCCATGCCTGAAACTCTGCGTGCGGAGCTGCTGGACCTTTGCGCCAGCGGCCCGGACGAGATTGCCCGCTCGGCGATTGCCCAGCAAAACTGGGTAACACTCGCCGCCCATGGCATTCATGCCTTGCTGAAGCAACAGCAGCTCACTCACCACGACATCCGCGCGATTGGCAGCCATGGGCAAACCATTCGCCATGAACCTGCCCGTGGTTTTACCGTGCAGATTGGCAACCCCGCACTACTGACCGAACTGACCGGGATAACCGTCGTCAGTGACTTTCGAAGCCGCGATGTGGCTGCCGGTGGCCAGGGCGCGCCACTGGTGCCAGCCTTTCACGAAGCACTGTTCGGCGAAGCTCGCGGCAACCGGGCAGTACTGAATGTCGGCGGCTTCAGCAACTTGAGCCTGATCGAGACCGGCAAACCGGTAGCGGGTTTTGACTGCGGTCCGGGCAATGTCCTGCTGGATGCCTGGATTCATCAGCAACAGGGCGTAACTTTTGACCGCGACGGCCAATGGGCAGCTGCAGGCAAGGTCGAGCCACTGCTGCTCAACGCCCTGCTCAGCGACCCTTTCTTCCTGACCCAAGGCCCGAAAAGCACTGGGCGCGAAGTGTTCAACCTGCCCTGGCTGCAACAGCATCTCGGCCAACTGCCAACCTTCAAGGCGCAAGATATCCAGGCCACGTTGCTGGAGCTGACAGCGCAGACCATCGTCGAATCGCTGAAAACCGCACAGCCGCAAACCGAAACCCTGCTGGTGTGCGGCGGCGGCGCTCATAACACGACACTGATGAACCGCCTCGCAGCCATGCTACCCGCCACCCACGTCAGCAGCACCGCCACCCATGGCGTAGACCCCGACTGGGTTGAGGCCATGGCCTTCGCCTGGCTGGCGCATTGCTGCCTTGAAGGCATCGCCGCCAACCGCCCAAGCGTGACAGGTGCCCGCGGCCTTCGCGTACTTGGCGCGATCTACCCCGCCTGAAACGCAGATAGCAAAACGCCGCTTGACCCCATAAGAGTCAAGCGGCGTTTTGCCTAGACGCTATCGATCAGATCGAGAACGACGAACCGCAACCACAGGTCGTGGTGGCATTCGGGTTCTTGATCACAAAGCGCGAGCCTTCCAAACCTTCCTGGTAATCCACCTCGGCACCTGCCAAGTACTGGAAGCTCATCGGATCCACGACCAGGCTTACGCCCTCGCGCTCGACAATGGTGTCGTCATCGGCCACATCTTCATCGAAGGTAAAGCCGTACTGAAACCCTGAACAACCGCCGCCCGTAACGAATACGCGCAGCTTCAAGCGATCATTACCCTCTTCATCGACCAGGCTCTTCACCTTGTGCGCAGCACCGTGGGTGAATTGCAAAGCCGTGGGGGTGAAGGATTCAACGCTCATGCTGATAATCTCCCGGCGTAGCGCCGCCATATGCGTGATGGCGGCCATTATCCGCTTCTCCTAGAAAAGCGGTCAACTATTGTTACGGTATATCAATCTGCGCAGCCGCCCTTAAAAACACAAAAGGCCCGATCAACGGGCCTTTTGCACAGCAGCCAACGTCTTAAGGCAGCATGCCGGCATGGGACAAGCCGAGCTTCTCATCGAGGCCGAACAAGATGTTCAAGTTCTGTACCGCCTGGCCTGACGCGCCCTTGACCAGGTTATCAATGACCGACAACACCACCACCAGGTCGCCATCCTGCGGACGATGCACGGCAATCCGGCACACGTTGGCGCCGCGAACACTGCGGGTTTCCGGATGACTACCAGCCGGCATCACATCGACGAACGGCTCATTGGCGTAACGTTTTTCAAACAATGCCTGCAAATCCACCGAGCGGTCCGTGACGGTTGCATAGAGTGTCGAGTGAATCCCACGGATCATCGGGGTCAGGTGCGGCACGAACGTCAGGCCGACGTCACTGCCGGCAGCCCGACGCAGGCCCTGGCGAATTTCCGGCAGGTGGCGATGCCCCTTAACGGCATACGCCTTCATGCTTTCCGAGGTCTCGGAGTACAAGGAACCTACGGCCGCGCCACGACCAGCGCCGCTGACGCCCGATTTGCAGTCGGCAATCAGGCGCGAGGCATCTGCCAGGCCGGCTTCGAGCAGCGGCAGGAAGCCCAACTGGGTAGCCGTCGGATAGCAACCTGGCACGGCAATCAGGCGCGCCTGTCTGATCTGCTCGCGATTGACCTCAGGCAAACCGTAAACTGCCTCTTCAAGCAGCTCTGGAGCGCCATGGGGCTGGCCATACCACTTGGCCCACTCATCGGCATCCTGCAGGCGGAAGTCCGCCGAGAGATCAATGACCTTGGTCCCGGCGGCCAACAACTCGCCCGCCAACGCATGGGCAACGCCGTGGGGAGTGGCGAAGAACACCACATCGCAGGCGCCCAGGGTCTTGATGTCTGGCACGCTGAATGCCAGGCCATCGTAATGACCGCGCAGGTTGGGGTACATATCGGCAACGGCCAGGCCGGCCTCGGATCGGGAGGTGATGACCACCACCTCTGCCTGCGGATGCTGAGCCAACAGACGCAGTAATTCGACACCGGTGTAACCCGTGCCGCCGACGATACCGACCTTGACCATAAACCTGCCCTCAACGAACCCACTGGAAAGCCGTCGATAATAGGGGCCGTATCGTTCTGCGACAACCGTCAAGGTGACGCGTGGGCGCTCTAACCTCTACTATCTCCAGTTACCGTGAACCTGGGAATAACTAAAAATGCTTTATCTATGGCTCAAAGCTTTTCATATCGTCAGCATTGTCTGCTGGTTTGCCGGGCTTTTTTACCTGCCGCGCCTGTTCGTCTACCACGCACAAAGCCAGGATGCTGTCAGCCAGGAACGCTTCAGTATCATGGAGCGCAAGCTGTACAAGGGCATCATGCTGCCGGCGATGATCGCTACGCTGGTATTCGGCATCTGGCTGATCAGCCTTAACCCGAGCGTTTTCAGCCAGGGTGGCTGGATGCACGCCAAGCTGACCCTGGTGGTGATCCTGATCGGCTACCACCATATGTGCGGCGCCCAGGTAAAACGTTTTGCCCGTGGCGAAAACACCCGCAGCCATGTCTTTTATCGCTGGTTCAATGAAGTGCCAGTTCTGATATTGCTGGCTATTGTAATTTTGGTCGTCGTAAAGCCGTTCTAACTCTAATCAGCCGCACTTAATCCGGGGTACTTCCAATGTCGCTGCCCGCTCTGCTTGAACAACGCCTGCGCCTGCCTGTAGTGGCTGCGCCGATGTTCCTGATTTCCAACCCGCAACTGGTCCTGGCGTGCTGCCGCAATGGCGTGGTCGGGAGCTTCCCGGCACTCAACCAACGCGAAAGCAGCGGTTTCAAGGCCTGGCTGGAAGAAATCGAAGCGGGCCTGGCGCTGCTGGACAACCCCGCGCCCTACGCGGTCAACCTCATTGTGCACAACAGCAACCCGCGCCTTGAGGCTGACCTGGCGATCTGCGTCGAGCACAAGGTGCCGATCGTCATCACCAGCCTGGGGGCGGTCAAGGAGCTGGTAGACGCGGTACACAGTTACGGCGGCCTGGTGTTCCACGACGTCACCACCCGACGCCATGCCGAAAAAGCCGCCGAGGCCGGGGTTGACGGGCTGATCGCCGTAGCCGCAGGGGCTGGTGGCCACGCGGGCACCTGGAGTCCATTCTCGCTGATCGCGGAAATTCGCCAGTTCTTCGACAAGACCCTGCTGCTGGCCGGCTGCCTGAACCATGGGCACGAGATCCTCGCCGCGCAATTGCTCGGTGCCGATCTGGCCTATTTCGGCACGCGGTTTATCGGCACCACTGAAAGCCACGCCCCCGATGCCTACAAAGAGATGCTGCTCACATCCCGCGCAGCCGATATCGTGCACACTCCGGCGGTGTCCGGCGTACCCGCGAGCTTTATGCGCCAGAGCCTGGAAAACGCCGGTTTCGACCTCGCCGCCCTGCAAGGCAAAGGTGAAGTCAACTTCGGCTCCAAGCTCAAACCTCTGAGCGACGAGGCAAAGGCCTGGAAGACGGTATGGTCCGCCGGCCAGGGCGTCGGTGAAATTGACGACTTACCCAGCGTCGATGAACTGGTTGCCCGCCTCGATGCCGAATACCGCAAGGCGCGTGAGCAAGCGGTACAATTGCGCTGGCCACGCTGACCCACCCGCCAGGCCTGCCGATTGAAGCAGGCCTGCATTACTCCCCCTGAAAAGTGACAAGGATGCCCGCATGAGCGACAACCGTTTCAAGATTGTGTTTGATGGAGCCCTGCTCCCGGGTGTCGAAAGCACCACTGCCAAGCTGAACCTGGCCGACTTGTTCAAAAGCGAAGTCGAGGCAATCGAAAAGCTCTTCACCGGACGCCCGGTCGCCCTGAAGCGCGACCTGTCTCGCCCCGATGCCGAAACCTACCTGGCCGCGCTGAAAAACGCCGGGGTTGATGCACGTATCGAAGCCGAACAGCCCGTGTCCTTCAACCTAGCTGAAACCCACGAGACCGATTCCGGCGCCTCTGACTTTTCGCGCCCGGCCGCGTCGCCGTATGCACCACCGCGCGCAGCCGTGGGAGATAACCTTCCTGAGTTTTCCACCCTTAAGGTCTTCACCATCAACGGGCGGATAGGTCGCCTGCGCTTCCTCGCCTGGACGCTGGTATTGAGTATGGTCTTGTCGGCCATCGTTGGCGCCCTGTTCACGGTCGGCCTGGGTGTTGCGGCCGTCTCCCCCACTACGGCAATCATCATTGGCTCACTGCTCGGTATCGCCCTGTTCGTGGCCTCTGTGTGGATCAGTGTCCAGATCACCGTGCAACGCCTGCATGACCTGGGCTGGTCCGGATGGCTATGGTTCCTGAACCTGGTGCCAATCGTAGGCAGCATTTTCCCGATCCTGCTGATCGTGCTGCCAGGCAATGCGGGCGCCAACCAATATGGTGCGCCACCGCCACGCAACTCCACCGCAGTGAAAGTCCTGGCCACTCTGTGGCTGGCAGTCATCCCGCTGATATTCGCCGCCGCAGTGATGCTGGGCATGAGTGGCTATCTGGACCAACTGGAAAGCAGCGTGGACAGCGGCTACGAAAGCAGCGCCATGACCACCGACGAAGAGGCTGACCAGAGCGTCATCGCCGGTGAAGAAGACGTGCAAAGTGCTGACGATGCGGCCGAACCTGTAGACTCTCCAGAAGAATGAAGAAACGCCCCACGCCTGTGACGCATCTGTCGCAGGCTCGGTGGCGTTGCGATGGAGAAACGCATGACCCGTTACGCTCTGATCACCGGTGCCTCCAGCGGCATCGGCCTGGCCTTGGCCGAAGCACTGGCCCGTCGCGGCCGCAGCTTGATTCTGGTGGCCCGCCAGCGTGATCAGTTGGAAAGCATTGCCATTGAACTGACCCAACGCTTTGGCGTCGAGGTGCTGTTCCGTGCCTGCGACCTGGGCGAGCCACTGCGGCTTTCCGGGTTCCTGCTGGAACTGGAAGAGGGTGAGCGACAGATCGACTTGCTGGTCAACTGCGCCGGCATGGGCACCAGCGGCCCGTTTCTCGCCCAGGACTGGATGACCGAGCAGGACCTGATCGAAGTCAACATCCTGGCCCTCACTCGCCTGTGCCATGCACTGGGTAATTCCATGGCCCTGCAGGGTGGCGGGCAGATTCTCAACGTCGCGTCAGTCGCAGCCTTCCAGCCGGGACCATGGATGAGTACTTATTACGCCAGCAAGGCCTATGTACTGCACTTCTCCGAAGGCCTGCGCGAAGAGCTGAAGAGCTGCGGCATCAAGGTTTCAGTGCTTTGCCCAGGCCCGACACGCACCGCGTTCTTCGGTACTGCACAAATGGACACCGTCAAGCTGGAGCGCCAGCAACTGATGAGCCCGGAAGAAGTGGCGCTGCACACCGTGCGTGCCCTGGCAAAGAACAAAGCGATCATTATTCCCGGTCGCCGTAACCGCTGGCTGGCGTTCAGCCCGCGCTTGAGCCCGCGCTGGTTGACCCGCAAGATTGCCGGCGCCATCAACAAGGCCTATTGCCCGCGCTGACCGGCTGAGTACACTCACCCTGCACTTTCATAATGGAGAAACAGCTGTGGATACTCTGTTCACCAAGATCATCAACAGAGAAATACCCGCGAGGATTATCTACGAAGATGACCAGGTCCTGGCCTTCCACGATATTGCGCCAATGGCCCCCGTGCATTTCCTGGTGATTCCGAAAAAACCGATCCGCACCCTCAACGACCTCACGGAAGAAGACAAGGGCCTGGCCGGACATATCCTGTTCACTGCCCAGCGCCTGGCGGTGGAACAAGGCTGTGAAAAAGGTTTTCGCGTGGTGATGAACTGCAATGAGGATGGCGGCCAGACCGTCTATCACATTCATATGCATGTACTGGGTCAGCGCCAGATGAACTGGCCACCGGGCTGAAACCCTATTGTAGGTGCCGGCTTGCCGGCCCCTACAAGAAGCATGACCCAGCGCAAACGCACGCCCCTCTCTTGCGGTAAACTGGCCGCCGAGATTTTTTCCGGAGGTCAGCATGACTACCCAACGTCACTACTCGCCGATTGACCGACTGTTGCTGCAAGCCGACACCGCCATGCGCACACTGCTGCCGTTCAGCGGCCAACCGTATCGCCCGTCACCTGCCATCGTGCAACCCGAAGCACAAATGAGCGAGACGGATACCCGTCATGTCGCCGGCCTGATGCGTATCAACCATACCGGCGAAGTCTGTGCCCAGGCGCTGTACCAAGGCCAGGCCCTGACCGCCAAGCTGCCGCAGGTACGCGCAGCCATGGAGCATGCGGCCGAGGAAGAAATCGACCACTTGGCCTGGTGTGAACAGCGCATCCGTCAGTTGGGCAGCCACCCCAGTGTGTTGAACCCGCTGTTTTATGGTTTGTCGTTTGGTATCGGCGCGGCGGCTGGCTTGATCAGTGACAAGGTCAGCCTGGGTTTTGTCGCGGCGACCGAACATCAGGTGTGCAAGCACCTGGATGAGCACCTGGAACAACTGCCGGCCGAGGACGAAAAATCCCGGGCGATTCTTGAGCAGATGCGTATCGATGAAGAGCACCACGCAGAAAGCGCGCTGGATGCTGGCGGTTTCCGCTTCCCGGCGCCGGTAAGGTTTGGCATGAGCCTGATGGCCAAGGTCATGACCAAAAGCACTTACCGCATTTAAACCTCACACGAACATTGTAGGAGCGAGCTTGCTCGCGAAAAACTCAAGGACACTGCGGGTAGCCTGACTAAACCCGTTATCGTTGGCGTTCTTCGCGAGCAAGCTCGCTCCTACAGAAGGTCAACCCAACTCAATGATCTCGTAATCATGAGTAATGGCCACACCGGCCGCGCCAAGCATGATCGAGGCCGAGCAGTACTTCTCCGCCGACAGTTCGATGGCCCGCTTGACCTGCGCTTCCTTCAGCGCACGCCCCTTGACCACAAAATGCATATGGATCTTGGTAAACACCTTTGGATCTTCAGTGGCGCGTTCGGCCTCCAGAAAGGCTTCGCAGCTTTCCACCGCCTGGCGCGACTTCTTCAGGATGCTGACCACATCGAAGTTGCTGCAACCACCCACGCCGAGCAGGAGCATTTCCATAGGCCGTACACCCAGATTGCGGCCACCGGCTTCCGGCGGGCCATCCATGACCACCACATGGCCACTACCCGATTCACCGAGGAACATGGCTTCGCCCGCCCATTGGATGCGTGCCTTCATCGCCCAGACTCCACTGCTAAAAAAGGGGCGCCAGCTTATCACAGCCCCCCGCAAGCGCAGTGTTCTGCCGGAATACGATCAACAGCAGGCCCTGATAGATAAATTCCCTGATCGAGTCAGAATGTGTCTGTTAAGCTGGCGCCAAATCAATGGCGCATTGCCATCCACTGGATGGACCTCGCTCGATAAAAAAACAAGTCCAACCACACCGTGCAGTCTTTTCGGGATACAACCATGGTTGCTATTACCCCCCTCACACCCAAGATCAAGAACCTCGACAAGTTGCTGACTCATTGTCAGCGGCGTCGCTATCCGGCGAAACAGAACATCATCTGCGCCGGGGAACGCTCGGAAACCCTGTTCTTCATTATCAAAGGCTCGGTCACGATCCTGATCGAGGATGAAGATGGCCGCGAAATGATCATCGCCTACCTCAATACCGGTGACTTTTTCGGAGAGCTGGGGCTGTTTGAGCAGGCCGGGAAAGAACAAGAACGCAGCGCTTGGGTGAGAGCCAAGATCGAGTGTGAGGTCGCGGAAATCAGCTACGCAAAATTTCGCGAACTGGCCCAACAAGATCCAGACATCCTCTATGCCCTGAGCGGTCAGATTGCCCAGCGCTTGCGCAACACCACGCGCAAAGTCGGCGACCTGGCGTTCTTCGACGTCACCGGGCGCGTCGCCCGCTGCCTACTGGAACTGTGCAAGCAACCGGATGCCATGACCCATCCTGACGGCATGCAGATCAAGGTTACGCGCCAGGAAATCGGGCGCATCGTCGGTTGCTCGCGGGAGATGGTCGGTCGAGTGCTCAAGGATCTGGAAGAGCGCAACCTGGTTCACGTCAAAGGCAAGACGATGGTGGTGTTCGGCACTCGCTAAGGCGCAAAGACCTGCGCCAGCATCTGCCGGTATAAACCGTCGAGGCGGCTGATCGCATCTGGCGCAGCAAAGGCTTCATGCAGGGCGATATGACTGTCGGCCCGAACCCGTTGCTCCAGGCCGCACGCCTGGTTAAAGCGATTGACCGCAGCAATCAGCTCCTCGCGATGGTTATCCAGCAACAGTGCGCCATGCACCAGGCCCACCGGGCGCCCACCACTCTGGCGCCAGCGCTGGGCGGTGCCGACCATCTTGCGTCCGTCGAGGTTGACGTTATAGCGGCCATCGCAAAAGGCGCCGTCGATTTCACCCACAGAGGCATCGCCCCCCAACTCGGTCAGCAAATCGCAGATGGGCTGACACAGACGCAAGTATCCGGTTTCAATCCGACCCTGGTCGCTCTCACTGCGCGGCGGGGCGTAGACCAGAGCGATATTGACCGTGGCGCTCGATTGCGGCACCGGCTCACCACCGGTTTCCCGTAGCAACACCGGCCAACCGTGGTCTGCCGACACTTGGCTCGCCGCTTCAAACGCGGGCAAGCGGCTCAGGCGGCGAGGCATCACCAATGCCTGGTCGCTGGGCTGCCAGAACAGCAGGCCGAAGGATTGCTCACCCGCACAGACGGCAGCCAGTAAGTCCTGCTCGGCGGCAAGGCCTGCTTCAACGGTCATCGCTACGGGCTGGATCATCGGGCATCTACCTCTCTGAATAAACACAAAAGCAAATGTGGGAGCTGGCTTGCCTGCGATAGCGGACTTTCAGTCAACACATTGGCGACTGATACATCGCTATCGCAGGCAAGCCAGCTCCCACACAAGCCAGCTCCCACAGTGACCGCGTTTCAAATCAATCCAGCGTCGAACCGCTGACCGGCAGGCCACGCTCCGGGAAAAACAGGCGCTGCAACTCAGCGCCTGGATTCTCCGCACGCATGAAGGTCTCGCCGACCAGGAACGAGTAGACGTCGCTGATTTCCATCAACTCCACATCCGCACGATTGACGATCCCGCTCTCGGTAATCACCAGTCGGTCGCGGGGAATGCGCGGCAGCAAGTCCAAGGTGGTTTCCAGGTTGACTTCAAAGGTGTGCAGATTGCGGTTGTTGACCCCAACCAGCCGTGTATCGAGGGTTTTCAGCGCTCGCTCCAGCTCATCACCGTCGTGGACTTCGACCAGCACATCCAGGCCCACCCCTTTGGCAACTGCCGCCAGCTCGGCCATCTGTACGTCGTCCAGCGCCGAAACGATCAGCAGCACACAATCCGCGCCCAATGCCCGGGCTTCGACGATCTGGTACGGATCGATCATGAAGTCCTTGCGGATCACCGGCAACTTGCACGCAGCGCGGGCTTGTTGCAGGTAAGCGTCGGAGCCCTGGAAATAGTCGATGTCAGTCAGCACCGAAAGACAGGTCGCGCCGCCCTTCTCGTAACTGGCAGCAATCTCTGCCGGTACGAAGTGCTCGCGGATCACACCTTTGCTCGGCGAGGCCTTTTTGATCTCTGCGATCACCGCTGGCTGCTTGAGCTTGGCCTGGGTAATCAGCGCATTGGCAAAGCCACGCGGCGCATCGGCGCTTTTAGCCAGGCCTTCCATCTCGGCAAGGCTCACACGGGCGCGGCGCTCGGCCACCTCCTCAACTTTGCGCGCGAGGATGTTTTCCAGGACTGTTGGCACGCTCATCCTTCATTCTCCATCTTGAATACGGCCGTGAATGCTCCCAGCTCTTCGAGTTTTTCGCGAGCCAGACCCGTATGCAGCGCATCGTGGGCCAAGGCGACACCTTCTGTAAGACTATAGGCGTGATCGGCTGCGTAAAGTGCCGCGCCAGCATTCAGAACAATCATCTCAGCCGCTTTCTGACCGTTTTCGGTCTTGCGACGCCCCAAGGCATCGCGAATCAATTCCAGGGAAGCCGCCGGGCTTTCCACCGCCAGGCCATGCAGGCTCTGGCTCTTCATGCCGAGGTCTTCTGGTTCGACCCAATACTCAGTGACCTGATCGTTTTTCAGCTCCGCCACAAAGGTCGGGGCCGCCAGGCTGAATTCGTCCAGGCCATCCTTGGAATGCACCACCAGCACATGCTTGCTGCCCAGGCGTTGCAGGACTTCGGCCAATGGCCGGCACAGCGCCTGGCTGAACACGCCCACTACCTGATGTTTCACACCGGCCGGATTCGTAAGCGGGCCAAGCATGTTGAACAGGGTACGCAGGCCCAGGTCCTTGCGCGGACCAGCGGCGTGCTTCATCGCCCCATGGTGGGACTGGGCAAACATAAAGCCGATGCCGACGTTATCAATGCAGCGCGCCACCTGGACCGGGGTCAGGTTCAGGTAGATCCCAGCCGCTTCCAGCAGGTCGGCACTGCCGCTCTTGCCCGACACGGCGCGGTTGCCGTGCTTGGCTACGGTACAGCCGGCCGCCGCCACTACAAAGGAAGACGCCGTCGACACGTTGAAGATGTTCGCACCATCGCCACCGGTGCCAACCACATCGACTACGCCATCGAGGGTCTTGAGTTCGACCTTGTCCGCCAACTCGCGCATCACCGAGACGGCGCCGACGATTTCGTCGATGCTCTCGCTTTTCATGCGCATGGCCATCATAAAGGCGCCAATCTGCGCATCGGTGCATTGACCGGTCATGATTTCGCGCATGACATCGCTCATTTCAGCGGTGCTCAGGTCCAGATGGCCGACGATACGGCTCAGGGCAGTCTTGATATCCATGGAAAGTCCTTAGCGCGTGCCGCCGCTCTGCTTGAGAAAGTTGGCGAACAGCTCGTAGCCCTGCTCGGTCAGAATCGATTCAGGGTGAAATTGCACCCCTTCGACATTCAGTGTCTTGTGCCGCAGGCCCATGATCTCATCGACCGAGCCATCTTCCAGTTGGGTCCAGGCCGTCAGTTCCAGGCACTCGGGCAAGGTTTCGCGCTTGACCACCAGCGAGTGGTAGCGGGTCACCGTCACCGGCAGGTTCAGGCCCTGGAACACACCCTGGTCATGATGGAACACCGGGCTGGTCTTGCCGTGCATCACCTGGCGGGCACGCACTACATCGCCACCAAACGCCTGGCCGATCGACTGGTGTCCCAGGCAAACCCCGAGAATCGGCAGCTTGCCGGCGAAATACTTGATCGCTTCAAGGGAAATACCCGCTTCGGTCGGCGTGCACGGCCCGGGCGAAACGACGATGCGCTCCGGGTTCAAGGCAGCGATCTGTGCCACGGTCATTTCATCGTTGCGCACCACCTTGACCTCGGCACCCAGCTCGCCCAGGTATTGCACAACGTTGTAGGTAAAGGAGTCGTAGTTATCAATCATCAGCAACATGTGGGTTCAAACCTCTTGAATTCACTGATTTCGAGTGACCGCCTTCCAAGAGAGTGACCCGCTGCCAGACGCACGTTCCGGTTGCCAGGGTCAGCCGGCAAGGGGCGTCAAACAAAGGGTGAAGAAGGCAAATCGGTACAGGTCCGGCCGGGCCGGCAGAGAAAATTCAGGCGCGCCAACGCCAACGGGCGTGTGCCTTGACTACGTGCATCAAGAGTTTGCTGATGATCAACACGGGGAGGGTCTCATTCATACGTTCAAACACAGTAACGTAGCCTCGCCAGCGGTGCAATATGGAGTAGCAAATACGGGGGCCATGACAAAGGGTTTGTAAGAAAATAACGATTTTCCTTACAGAGAACTCCCACTACATTGCTAGTGTTTCACTTCCGATACAAAAATAATCACATGGAATTTCGTATGCTCAGACCCTCTTTTGTCGCGCCCCTTGCCGGCTGCCTCTTGGCACTGGCCTGCACGCAAGCGTTTGCAGCACCTTCACCGTATTCAACCATGGTCGTTTTTGGCGATAGCCTGGCGGACGCAGGCCAGTTTCCCGATGGGTTGTCCGGCGCCACCCTGCGTTTTACCAACCGTACCGGCCCTACATTCCAGGGCGACTATGGCCAGGTTTCATCGACCCTATTGGGCTCGAAACTGGGCGTCGCAGCAAACGACCTGAATGCCTCCACCTCACCGGTTCGCGCGGCGCAAGGCTTGCCTGACGGCAACAACTGGGCGGTCGGCGGCTACCGTACCGACAACATCCTGGACTCCATCACCTCGGTATCCAACACGGCGATCCCACCTGGCAATGCGGGTGCTGGCACTGTTTTGCGCAGTCGCCAGGGCTATCTGCCGGCTAACGGCGGGCGCGCCGACCCCAACGCCCTGTATTTTCTGTCCGGTGGCGGCAATGACTTCCTGCAACAGCGCATCGGTAGCCCGGGCGACGCCATTGCTGCCGGCGGGCGCCTGGCCGACAGTGCCCAGGCCCTGCAACAAGCGGGCGCACGCTACATCATGGTGTGGATGCTGCCCGACCTGGGCCTGACACCCGCCATCAACGGCACACCGCAGCAGGCAGCGACGTCCGCCCTGAGTAATATTTTCAACCAGGCATTGGTACAACGCCTGTCGCAGATCGATGCGCAGATCATCCCGTTGAATATTCCACTGTTGTTGCAGGAATCCTTCGCCGACCCGGGCCGATTTGGCCTGGCGACCGGGCAGAACCTTACCGGCACCTGCTTCAGTGGCAACAGTTGCACCGCCAACCCGGTCTACGGCATTGGCGGCACCAACCCGGATCCGACCAAGCTGATCTACAACGACTCGGTCCACCCCACCGTCGCAGGGCAACGCTTGATCGCCGACTACGCCTATTCGCTGCTCGCCGCCCCCTGGGAGCTGACCTTGCTGCCGGAGATGGCCCAAGGCACGCTGCGTGCCCATCAGGATGAACTGCGCAACCAATGGCAGGCTGACAACGGCAACTGGCAGGCTGTCGGACAGTGGCGGGCGATTGTCGCCGGCGGTGGCCAGCGTCTGGACTTTGATGGTCAAGACAGCTCGGTCAGTGGTGACGGTAGCGGCTACAACCTGAATGTCGGCACCAGCTATCGACTCGACGAGAGTTGGCGCGTAGGCGTTGCGGCGGGGTTGTATCGCCAGACCCTAGAAGCCGGCGCCAGCGACTCAGACTACAAGCTCAACAGCTACATGGGCAGCGCATTCGCGCAGTATCAGAACAATCACTGGTGGGCCGATGCCACATTGACCGGCGGCCGGCTGGACTTCGACAGCCTCAAGCGCAAGTTCGCCCTGGGCGTCAGCGAAGGCTCCGAAAAAGGCGACACCGATGGCTGGCTCTGGGCCTTGAGCGGCCGCGTGGGCTATGACATTGCCGGGGTCGGCAGCGATTGGCACCTGTCCCCGTTCATCAGCGCCGACTATGCGCGGGTCGAAGTTGATGGCTACTCGGAGAAAGGCAGCCGCTCCACCGCGCTGACGTTTGATGACCAGCAACGCGACTCCAGGCGCCTGGGTGTTGGCCTGCAAGGCAGCTACCGGATCACCCCGCAAACCCAGGTGTTTGGCGAAGTGGCTCACGAGCATGAGTTTGAAAATGACACCCAGAAGGTCAACATTTCGCTCAACAGCGTGCAGGGGATCGACTTCAAGCTGGACGGCTACACCCCTCGCAGCAACTCGGAGCGCTTGAGCCTCGGGGTCAGCCACAAGTTGACCCAGGATCTGGCGTTGCGGGCCGGCTATAACGTGAGGAAGGATGACAGCCTGACCCAGCAAGGGGTCAGTGTCGGGGTGAGCCTGGATTTCTAATGCAGTCGTAAGCCCAACAAAAAACCAATGTGGGAGCGCGGTGGATCAGTCAATACATGTACCGACTGATCCACCGCATTCGCGAGCAAGCCCGCTCCCACATAAGCTCGCTCCACAGTTGGATCTGGATCGGCCGTTAGTCCTGCGGGGTTTGTTCGGCCAACGCCACCGCACGGAACATCGCCCGGCGCTTGTTCAGGGTTTCTTCCCACTCAAGGGCCGGAACCGAGTCGGCAACAATCCCGCCGCCCGCCTGCACATGCAGTTCGCCGTCCTTGATCACCGCCGTGCGGATCGCAATCGCGGTATCCATGTTGCCGTTCCAGGCAAAGTAACCCACCGCCCCGCCGTAGACACCACGCTTGACCGGCTCCAGTTCGTCGATGATTTCCATCGCGCGGATCTTCGGTGCGCCAGACAAGGTGCCCGCCGGCAGAATCGCGCGCAACGCATCCATCGCCGTCAGGCCGGCCTTTAGCTCGCCGGTGACGTTGGAGACGATATGCATCACATTGGAATAACGCTCGATCACCATTTTCTCGGTGAGCTTCACCGAGCCGATCTCTGAAACGCGCCCGGTGTCGTTACGCCCCAGGTCGATCAGCATCAGGTGCTCGGCAATTTCCTTGTCGTCGGACAGCAGGTCCTGTTCCAGGGCCAGGTCCGCCTCTTCGGTCGCGCCGCGAGGACGAGTCCCGGCAATCGGGCGTACGGTGATCAGGTTGTCTTCAACACGCACCAGCACTTCCGGCGAGCTGCCGACCACGTGGAAATCGCCAAAGTTGAAGAAGTACATGTACGGCGTCGGGTTGAAGCAGCGCAGTGCCCGATACAGATCAATCGGCGCGGCCTTGAAGTCGATGGACATACGCTGCGACGGCACCACTTGCATGCAATCACCGGCGAGGATGTATTCCTTGATGGTATCGACCGCGCGCTCGTAGTCATCCTGGGTAAAGCTTGAACGAAAGATCGGATCGGCCGCCGGCGGACGACTGAGGTCCAGGCCACGACGCGGGGTGATCGGCTGGCGCAGTTTTTCCAGCAGGGCTTCGAGGCTGGCCTGGCCTTGTTCGAACGCATCGGCCTGGGCCGGGTCGGCCAGGACAATCGCGTGCATCTTGCCGGCAAGGTTGTCGAATACCACCACCGCGTCGGAAACCATCAGCAGGATGTCCGGCACGCCCAACGGATCGGGGTTCGGGCATTTGCCCAGGCGCTGTTCCACATAGCGTACGCAGTCGTAGCCGAAATAACCGACAAGGCCGCCGTTGAAACGCGGCAAGCCGGGAATGGTCGGCACGTTGTAGCGCGCCTTGAAGGCTTCGACAAAGGCCAGCGGGTCTTCGACATCGTGGCTTTCGATCTCGACGCCATCACACGTGATGCTGACGTGATGGTCATGCACCCGCAGCACGGTGCGGCACGGCAGGCCGATGATCGAGTAACGGCCCCACTTCTCGCCGCCCTGTACCGACTCCAGCAGGTAGGAGTTGGGCTCATCGGCCAGTTTCAGGTAGATCGACAGCGGCGTATCGAAGTCGGCCAGGGTTTCCCGGGCCATAGGGATGCGGTTGTAGCCGGCAGCGGCCAAACGCAGGAATTCTTCGCGGATCATGAGGTGCCTCGTGGCGTGAGGGTCTAACAGTCAGGTATGCAAACGTGCCGCAGCGCGGCCAGGATCAGTCAGGCGCGCCAACGCCAGCGGGCCAGGGCCTTGATGACTTTCATCCAGAGTTTGCGAGTGACCACCACGATGGGATTTCCAGAAGGGGATGGGACAGCGTCGGGCAACGTTATCTCAGCGCCCGCTCCCAAGCAACCGGGGATTAGCAGTCGCAGGTCATCAATGACCAGCGCCGGCGATTCCTCGGCGATCGGCCGGCCATGGTTGTAGCCGTAGCTCAAGGCCACGCACTGCACGCCCGCCGCTTTCGCCGCCAGCACATCACTGCGCGAATCGCCGACAAACAACGACTGGGACGCCGGGATGTTGGCCATTTTCATCACGAAGAACAGCGCCGCCGGATCAGGCTTTTTCTGCGGCAAGGTATCGCCACCGATGATCCAGCGGAAATACCGACCGATCTTCATCTGGTCCAGCAGCGGCGCAACGAAGCGTTCCGGCTTGTTGGTGATCAGGGCCATTTCCACGCCCTGCTTATGCAACCACTTGAGGGTGTCGCGCACGCCGGGGTAAACCACAGTCAGTTCGTGGCCGTCTTCATAGGCGGCATTGAACAGCTCCAGCGCGTGCTCGGCCTCGACTTCATCGACACCTTCAGCCTCAATGTGATTGGCCAGGGCCCGGCGCACCAGCATCTGTGCGCCGTTGCCGACCCAGTCACGCACCGACTCGATACCCACGGGCTTGCGCCCCAGTTTGAGCAGCATCTGGTCCACCGCAACGGCGAGGTCCGGCACCGAGTCGACCAGGGTGCCGTCCAGATCGAACATCACCAGCCGTGGCAATTTGCCGGGGAACAGCTGCTCAAAACCACTCATGGACGTGCCAGCGCCAGTTCTGCACGCATTTTGGCGATCACCGCCTGATAGTCAGGGGTGTTGAAGATTGCCGAACCGGCGACGAAAGTGTCGGCGCCCGCCGCCGCGATCTCACGTATGTTGTTGACGTTGACCCCACCGTCGATCTCCAGGCGGATATCGCGGCCAGAAGCATCGATCAGCGCCCGGGCTTCACGCAGTTTGTCGAGGGTGCCGGGGATGAATTTCTGCCCGCCGAAGCCTGGGTTGACGCTCATCAGCAGGACCATGTCGACCTTGTCCATCACGTACTTGAGCGTGTCCAGCGGGGTCGCCGGGTTGAACACCAGCCCGGCCTTGCAACCGCCTTCGCGGATCAACTGCAGGGAGCGATCGATGTGCAGCGTGGCTTCCGGGTGGAAGGTGATGTAGGTCGCGCCGGCTTCGATGAAGTCACCGATGATGCGATCCACCGGGCTGACCATCAGGTGCACGTCAATCGGTGCGGTCACGCCGTACTTGCGCAGCGCTGCGCAGACCATCGGACCGATGGTCAGGTTCGGCACGTAGTGGTTGTCCATGACATCGAAGTGCACGAAGTCGGCACCGGCGGCCAACACGTTGTCCACTTCCGCGCCTAGGCGGGCGAAGTCGGCGGAGAGGATCGATGGAGCAATAACGAAGGGCTGCATGACGCACCTTTTCTGAGCTAAATCACGATGGCGCGCATTGTATACCTCATGCTTTGCTGCGCGCACCGTGACCTGACTCAATGGCTAGTAGGCAGCGCGGTAGATTTTCTCGATATCCGCCGCGCTGAGCTTGCGCGGGTTGTTGCGCATCAGCCGCTCGATTCCCGCCGCCTCTGCCGCCATGCCCGGGATCGCGTCCTCAGGCACGCCGAAGCTGTGCAGGCCTTGGGGGATTTCCACTGCGGCACATAGCCGCGTCATCGCCTCCACCGCCTGGTCGGCAGCGTCGTTGATACTCAAACCGCTGACATTCACGCCCATGGCCTGGGCAATATCCTGCATGCGCTCGACACAGGCCAGCTTGTTCCAGTGCATGACGTAAGGCAGCAGCAATGCATTGCTCACCCCGTGGGCAATATTGAAGCGCCCGCCCAACGGGTAGGCCAAGGCATGCACCGCGCCCACCCCGGCGTTACCAAACGCCATGCCGGCCATCAGGCTGGCGGTGGCCATATCGTCACGCGCCTGCAGGTTGGCCGGGTTGGCGTAGGCCTTGGGCAGCGCATTGGCGATCAGCTTGATTGCACCGATGGCCAGGGCATCCGTGATCGGCGAGGCGTTCAGGGAAAGATAGGACTCGATGGCATGCACCAGGGCATCCACGCCACTGGCCGCCGTCACACTGCGCGGGCAGGTCAGGGTCATTTGTGGGCTGATCAGCGCGACATCCGGCAGCAGGTAGTCGCTGACGATGCCTTTTTTCAATTGCGCGGCCTTGTCCGACAGAATCGCCACATTGGTCACTTCCGAACCGGTGCCGGCCGTGGTCGGGATGGCAATCAGCGGCGGGCCTTTGCGCGGCACCTGGTCCACACCGAACAGGTCAGCCAGGGCGCCGTGATAACCGGCATAGGCGGCAACGCTCTTGGCAATATCGATGGCACTGCCACCGCCCACGCCGATCAGGCCATCATGCCCACCGTCGCGGTAGACCTGCATACAATCTTCGACGATGGCGATCTCCGGGTCGGGCTGCACGCGGTCGAAAATCTCAAAGGGACGATCACCCAACTGCGCCAACGCCAGTTGTACCGTGCCGGACTTGACCAGCGCGGCATCGGTGACGATCAGCGGGTTATCAACATCCAGCCGGGTCAGCTCAAAGGCCAGTTGCTCGATGGCGCCTGGGCCGGTGAGCAGTTTGTGGGCGATCTTGAATGAGGAAGTACTCATGTGCGCGGCCTCTTATAGGTTGGGGGGCTGGCACAAGAATAGCTGGGGAATATGGGTTGTCTGCCATTCAGCGGCTGAATGGTCAGATGACTCAAGGCGGGCCGTTCAATGTTGGAGCTGGCTTGCCTGCGATGGTATCGGCTCGGTGTGTCAGGTGTACCGAGGTGATGCCATCGCAGGCAAGCCAGCTCCCACAGGTGATCGGGTTTCAGCAGTCAGACCTGCGCGGTGCGCAGTTTTTCGCTACGGCCACGCAGCCATTCCAGGGTCAGCAGCAATACCACCGAGAAGGCAATCAGCAAGGTCGCCGCTGCGGCGATGGTCGGGCTGAGGTTTTCGCGGATGCCACTGAACATCTGCCGAGGCAAGGTCGCCTGCTCGGGCCCGGCGAGGAACAGCGTCACCACCACCTCGTCGAAGGACGTGGCAAAGGCAAACAGTGCCCCGGAAATAACTCCCGGCGCAATCAGCGGCAGCGTCACCCGGCGAAAGGCAGTCAGTGGCGATGCACCCAGACTGGCCGCCGCCCGCACCAGGTTATGGTTGAACCCCTGCAAGGTCGCCGACACGGTAATGATCACAAACGGTACGCCCAACACCGCATGCACCACGATCAGCGAAAAGAAGCTGTTGCCCAATCCCAGCGGAGCGAAGAACAGATAACTGGCCACGCCGATAATCACCACTGGCACCACCATCGGCGAAATCACCAGGGCCATCACCAGCGCCTTGCCGGGGAAATGGCCACGGGTCAGGCCGATGGCTGCCAATGTGCCGAAGATCATCGCCAGCACCGTGGCCGCCGGGGCGACAATGATGCTGTTCTTCAACGCGCGCATCCATTCCGCCGAGGCGAAGAAGTCCTGGTACCAGTGCAACGAAAACCCCTGCAACGGGTACACCAAAAAACTCCCGGAGTTGAACGACAGCGGGATGATCACCAACACCGGCAGGATCAGGAACAACAGGATCAGGCCACAGAGAATCCGCAAGCTGTAGAACCACACCCGCTCGATGGGTGACATGTAAGGACTGCTGGTCATTTCAGGCGCTCCTCAGCTCAGGCGCAGGCGGCTGGCGCCCACCAGCCAGTTGTAGATCAGGTACAAAACAACGGTCGCCAGCAGCAGCAAGCCACCCAGCGCCGTGGCCATGCCCCAGTTGATGCTGGTGTTGGTGTAGAAAGCCACGAAGTAGCTGACCATCTGGTCGTTCGGGCTGCCCAGCAGCGCCGGGGTGATGTAGTAACCAATCGCCAGGATGAACACCAGCAGGCAGCCAGCGCCGACGCCGGCGTAGGTCTGCGGGAAGTACACCCGCCAGAAACTGGCAAATGGATGACAACCCAGGGAAATCGCCGCGCGCATATAGGTCGGCGAAATGCCTTTCATCACGCTGTAGATCGGCAGAATCATGAACGGCAGCAGGATATGCACCATGGAGATGTAGACCCCAAGCCGGTTGAACACCAGCTCCAGAGGTTTATCGATGATGCCCAGGCTCATCAGCGCGCCGTTGATCAGGCCGCCAGACTGCAACAGCACGATCCATGCAGCCACGCGCACCAGTACCGACGTCCAGAACGGCAACAGCACCAGAATCATCAGCAAGTTGCTTTGCCGCGCTGGCAGGTTGGCCAGCAGGTAGGCCAGCGGATAAGCCAGCAGCAAGCAGCACACGGTGATTACCAGGCCCATCCAGAAGGTACGGGCAAAGATATCGAGGTAGATCGCCTGATCCGGCGTGGCCGGCGCAACTTCGCCGAGGTCGTCGATACGGTGATCGACCGCCGCCAGCAGGTAATAAGGCGTCAGGCTGCTGGTGTTGCGGCGGATTGCCTGCCAGTACGCGGGGTCGCCCCAGCGTTCGTCGAGGTTTTCCAGCGCTTCTTTATAAGAGGCCGGTGCTTCGCTAAACGGCAGCGCCCGCGCGGTCTTGGTCAACAGGCTGCGATAGCCTGCCAGTTCCATGTTCAAGCGTTTGGACAAATCGCCCAGGGTCTGGTTTTTGCGGGCCTCGCCCAGGTCCTCGCTGATGGCCCGGTACACCGGTTCGTCAGGCAGGCCGCGACCATCCCACGCGGTTACCGCGACCACGGTACGCGGCAGGCCGGCGACCACTTCCGGGTTGCCGACGCTTTTGTAGAGCAGCGCAACGATAGGCACCAGGAACACCAGCAGCAAAAACACCACCAGCGGCGCAATCAAGGCCTGGGCCTTCCAGCGATTAAGCCGCTCGGCACGCGCCAGGCGCTGTTTCAAGCTGGGGGTGGTGACCTCGTTCGAGGGAACGGCGATGGCCATGGCAAACTCCGGGTATCGAAAATAAATGCAATCTGCTGAACATCGCAGATCCCCTGTGGGAGCGGGCTTGCTCGCTCCCACAATGGGTTGTGCGGTGGGGCCTATTACTTGGCGGCCCAGGAATTGAAGCGCTGCTCCAGTTGCTCGCCGTTATCCGCCCAGAAGCTCACATCGATCTGCACCTGGTTGGCGATGTTTTCCGGAGTGGTCGGCATATCCTTGAGGACGTCCTTGGCCAGCAGCGGCACGGCTTGGGTGTTGGCCGGGCCATAGGCGATGTTTTCGGAGTAGATTTTCTGTTGTTGCGG
Source organism: Pseudomonas sp. 25 R 14 (assembly GCF_900004755.1). Lineage (NCBI taxonomy): Bacteria > Pseudomonadati > Pseudomonadota > Gammaproteobacteria > Pseudomonadales > Pseudomonadaceae > Pseudomonas > Pseudomonas sp. 25 R 14. Next base: position 24,347 of record NZ_CVTS01000028.1, read on the forward strand.
GGCGACCGAGAACGCGATGAATTTCTTCGCCACTTCTGCGCGCTCCTTGCTCAGGCCCTTGGGAATCGCCCAGGCATCGAAGTCGTAGATGCCGCCGTTCCACACCACCTTCAGGTTGCTTTCTTTCTGCACTGCAGCGATCCGGCCGTTGTAGGCCGAGCTCATGACCACATCGCCCGAGGCCAGGTACTGCGGCGGCTGTGCGCCGGCTTCCCACCACTGGATCGACGGTTTGAGTTCATCGAGTTTCTTGAAGGCACGGTCCTGGCCATCTTTGCTGGCCAGCACTTTGTACACATCCTTGGGCGCCACACCGTCGGCCATCAGGGCAAATTCCAGGGTGTATTTGGCGCCTTTGCGCAGGCCACGCTTACCGGGGAATTTCTTGGTGTCCCAGAAATCCACCCAGCCGCCTGGTGGCGCTTTCAGCTTGTCGGCGTTGTAAGCCAGCACGGTGGACCACACGAAGAAACCCACGCCGCAGGGCTGGATCGCGCCTTTTACGTAATCTTCAGTCTTGCCGAACAACGCTGGGTCCAACGGTTCGAAGAGGTCTTCGTCACAGCCACGGGACAGTTCCGGCGACTCGACTTCCACCAGATCCCAAGACACGCTCTTGGTGTCGACCATGGCTTTGACCTTGGCCATCTCACCGTTGTACTCGCCAGCGATGATCTTGCCATTGCCCGCGCTTTCCCACGGGGCATAGAAGGCCTTGACCTGAGCCGCCTTGTTCGCGCCGCCAAACGACACCACTGTCAGGTCGGGACCTGCCATGACCTGTGAAGCACCCGCCAGGCCAATGGCCAGGGCGGTCAATTTCAGGGATCTCAACATTTATTGTTCTCTCCACGTGCAGGGTTGGGTGAAGCCAAGGGGGCGATCAATTCGCCTCTAGAAGTGGGTCGAGTGCGCGAACGTGCTCGACTTGCCAGCCAATCGGAACCACGTCGCCGACCGTCAGCGCCGGGTCCAGCTCGGCGATCGGTTGTTTCACAAAGAAATCGGCCTTGCCGCAGACCTCCAGGCGCACGCGTACGTGGTCGCCCAGGTAGATAAATTCCGCCACCCGGCCCGAGAAGCGATTGCTGCAGCTTTCGCTGGAACCGTTGAGACTGACCCGCTCCGGGCGCACCGACAGGGTCACCGGGCCACCGATCTGGCCGACGTTGACCGCCAGCGCCTCGACCTTCTCGCCCCGCGCCAACTCGACCACACACCGTTCGCCGGTATGGCTGTGCAGGCGGCCGTTCAAACGGTTGTTCTCGCCAATGAAGTTGGCGACAAAGGTATTTTTCGGTTCTTCATACAAGGTGCGCGGAGGGGCGATCTGCTGGATCTCGCCCTGGTGGAACACCGCCACCCGATCAGACATGGTCAGCGCTTCACCCTGGTCGTGGGTCACGTAGACCACGGTCACGCCGAGGCGCTGGTGCAGGTGCTTGATCTCCATCTGCATATGTTCACGCAGCTGTTTATCGAGAGCGCCGAGAGGTTCGTCCATCAGCACCAGTTGCGGTTCGAACACCAGTGCGCGGGCCAGCGCGACCCGTTGTTGCTGGCCGCCGGAAAGTTGCGCGGGGTAGCGCTGGGCGAAGGCATCGAGCTGGACCATGCTCAGCACACGTTTGACCCGCTCGCTGATATCGGTCTTGCTCAACCCCCTTACCGACAGGGGGAACGCCAGGTTCTCGGCCACAGTCATGTGCGGGAACAGCGCATAGTTCTGGAACACCATGCCAATGTCGCGCTTGTGCGGCGGCACATTGTTGATGGAGCGCCCGGCCAGCAGGATTTCCCCGGCTGTCGGGGTCTCGAAACCGGCGAGCATCATCAGGCTGGTGGTCTTGCCCGAACCGGACGGCCCCAGCAGGGTAAGAAACTCGCCTTTGCGAATGTCCAGGTTGAGGTCTTTGACGATCAGGTTCTCGCCGTCGTAGCTCTTCTGCACACCACGAAAGCTGACCAGCACATCATTTGAATCCACCTCGCTCATACCCGCACCTTTTTGTTTTGGACTGCTGTGGAGCTAGCGTAGTCCAGGCGCAAGCCCCCGGAAATCGGGGCGCAAGAGAGATTGGCATCAGCGCGATGGAAGGTTCGGGGTAGGGGTTGCCCTACACGGATGGCGGGTAGGGAACAGTGCAGCGGCAAGCTTCAAGCGATAAGCCGCAAGCATGGGCTGCGGGGTGTTTCAGGAGTGTCGCAAATAGATACGTCCCCTGTAGGAGCATGGCAAGCCAGTCTCCTACAGGAGTTTGTGCTCCATCGCGTACTTCACCAGTTCTGCCAGGGAGGTGATGTTGAGCTTCTGCATCAACCGCGCCTTGTGGGTGCTGATGGTCTTGCTGCTCAAGGCCAGTTGCTGGGCGATATCGTTGACATTGGCGCCTTGGGCCAGGCGCTCGAACACCGAGAACTCACGCTCGGACAACAACGAGTGCAAGGGCCGGGCATCGGTGAGACCGACTTCAAACACCATGCGGTCGGCCAGGTCCGGGTCGATATAACGCCCGCCCGCGGCCACCTTGCGAATCGCCGTCAACAACAGGGCCGGATCACTGTCCTTGGTCGCATACCCCGCCGCGCCGACCTTCAGCGCCCGGGCGGCCATTTGCGCTTCGTCATGCATCGACAGCACCAGGATCGCCGGCGGATTGTTCAGCGCGCGAATCCGCGCAATCGCTTCCAGGCCGTTGACCCCGGGCATCGAGATATCCAGCAACACGACCTCACAGGGCGTATGGCGCAAGGCTTCCAACAGTTGCTCGCCATTCCCCGCCTCGCCCACCACCAGCAGGTCCTTGGCCAGGCCGATCAACTGCTTGATGCCTTCGCGGACGATGGTGTGGTCTTCGGCTACCAATACGCGGATCACAGGACTTTCCTCTTGTTGTGGTTAGGCATCCAGCGGCACTGTCACGCTCAGGGTGGTGCCCTCCCCCAGTTCGCTGTCGAGGGTCAACTGCCCGCCCATGATCAGCACGCGCTCGCGCATGCCCACCAGGCCAAACGACACCGGACGTCCTGGCGCAGGGACGAAGCCTGCACCATCATCGCTGATGGTCAGCCGCAGGTGATCGCCGTCGACCACCAGGGTCAGCTCCACAGTATGCGCCTGGGCATGGCGCATGACATTGGTCAGGGCCTCTTGCAGGATGCGGAACAGGCCAATGGCCTTGGCGTCGCTCAGGGCTGGGAGGTTGTCCGGCACTTGCACCAGGCATGGAATCTGCGTGCGCGCCTCGAACCGCCGCGCCTGCCATTCGATGGCCGAGGCAATCCCGGCGTCGAGAATCGGCGGGCGCAGCGCGGTGGCCACATCACGGACCAGTTGAAACAACTGTGCGATCAAGCGTTTCATGCTGTTCAGGCGCTCGTGCAGGCCGGGGTCCAACTGCGCGTAGGCCAACTCGCACATAGAGGTTTCCAGCTTCAACACGGTGAGCATTTGCCCCAGTTCATCGTGGACTTCACGGGCGATGCGCGCCTTCTCTTCCTCGCGCACGGTTTCCAGGTGGGCCGACAGCTCGCGCAGTTGCGCCCGCGAGGCGTCCAGCTCCAGCTCGATACGTTTGCTGTCGCTGATGTCCCAGACGATCCCGTCCCAGACCACCGCGCCATCGGCCAGGCGCCGGGTAACGGCCTTGATCTCGGCCCAGCGCTGCTCGCCCTGGCGAGTGAGGATGCGGCCCTGCCACGACCAGTTGCTCTCGCTGTCGATGGCGTGGTCCTGGGTCTGGTGATAACTGGCCCGGTCATCGGGGTGGACCAGGCTGCGAATTCCCACATCACGGTGGCTGAGGAAAGATGGCGAGTACCCCACCAGGCGCTCGCTGCCTTCGCTGATATAGGCAAAGTCGATTTCAGCACTCCGCGCCAACCGCTCCAGGCGAAATACCATCCCCGGTACATTGGCGGCGATGCCTTGCAGGCGCGCTTCACTTTCCTGCAGGGCGGCCAATGCCCGGCGGCGCTCGGTAACGTCGGTGAGGTACACCACCAGGTATTCGCCGTCGGCAAAACGCAGGAAACTCAGCGACACATCCGTGGGTAACAGACTGCCATCGGCGCGCAGGCACTGGGTGGCAAAGCTCTGTGGCCCGTCCTCGCTGGCCCGGGCGCGCTTCCATAGGTGCAGCCAGCGGTCCATGCTCAAGTTGGGTTCGAACTCGATCAGCGGTCGCTCGATCAGCGCGCCCGAAGCGTAGCCGAGCATGGCTTCGGCAGCGACGTTGGCGTAGCGAACGTGACTGTCCCAGTTGACCCAGAGGATGCCGACGGTGCTTTGGTCGATGGAAAACTGGGTCAGGCGCAACGCTTCGGCACCCGCCGCACGGGCGGCGCTTTCTTCACGGGTTGCCAGCAGTTCCTGTTCCAGCACACGCTGGTGGCGGCGCTGCCACAGGGCAACCGCCAGACAGGCGAGCAACAACAGGCCCAGCAACAGGCTCAGGTTCTGCCAGAACCCCGGCGATTCCGAGAGCCGTGGGTATTTGGGTTGCAGCCAGCGGGCGTGCAATTGCTCCAGCTCCCGGGCGGGAATCGCCCGCAGGCCGCTCTCGATAATGTCCGCCAAAGGCTGCCAGTCACGTCGAGTGGCCACCCGCAGCAACTGAGGCAAACCAATATCACCGACCACCGCCAGAGCCGCGAACTCAGGCTCGGCGGACAGACGACTCAACTGCGCCTCATCAATCACCGCATAGCGCGCCTGCTGGCTGACCAACAATTGCAGGGCCTGGCGCTCCTGGGGCACGCCTTGCAGGTTCAGATTGGGGTAATTGCTGCGCAAGTAATCGGCCACCGCACTGGGCATGCGCACGGCGACCCGGGAATGTTCGTCGAGTTTTTCCAGGTCTACCGCGCCGCTGCCGTCACGGATGCCCACGATATGCTGGGGCACACGCATATACGGGTCGGAAAACAGCCACAGGCGCAGCCCGGCCGGGGTTTGCAGCAGGCCAGGCGCGAGGTCGACCGCGTCTTCGCGCAAGGCCTCCTCCAACTGCTCTTGCGTGGGGAAGTTGCGCCAGGTCAGTTCGATATTCAACGCCTTGGCCAGCGCCTGCATCAGCTCGACATTGGCCCCGGACAACCGCTGCAGGCGCCGGTCGTATTGCGCGTAAGGTGCCTGCAACACCACGCCGACCCGCAGTTGCGGGTGCTGCGCCAGCCACTCGCGCTGCTGGGCGCTGAGCACCGCTGGCGGCACCACGGACGCAGGCGCGGCAATCGCCATCAAGGGAAAGCACAGGTAGCCGATAACCAGCAGACAGCGAAAAATCATCATTCACATCTCACATCCAACCCATTAGGCTGCCGGGATCACTTCTGGCCGGAATTGCACTATGCCCCTGCTTCACCGTTCGACACTGCCAGCATTGTGCCTGTCGCTCCTGTTTACCAGCACCTTTTGCGTGCAGGCGGCGGACACCGCGCCGGCTACCGCCGAAAAACCAGTGCAACGCCTGCCTCTGCCCGAGCGCAGCCAGGAGGAAGCCAGCGCCCTTGAGCGGCAACTGCCACCCCAGGAGCAGCAACAATTGCAGGCAGGCGACGAGTCGTTCCTGGCCCTGTGGAAGCCGGCCAACAGCGCCGAACCGCAAGGTGTGGTGATTATCGTGCCGGGTGCCGGGGAAACTGCTGACTGGCCGCAGGCAATCGGGCCTTTGCGCCAGAAGTTGCCGGATGCCGCCTGGGGCAGCCTGAGTTTGTCGCTACCCGACCTGAGCCTGGACACCCTGCCGCCTCGGGTCATCCAGGCTCCCGACGCGGCCGTCGACACCAGCAGCAAGGATGCCAGCACCGCCGCGCCCAAACCGATCGAACAGGCGGCCAGCGCCGAAGCCGAGGGCACCGACCCGGCCGTGGTTGCCGGCGTGGATGAGCAGGACAAGACCGATGCGACACGGATCTTCGCCCGTATCGATGCCGCCGTGGCCTTCGCCCAGACCCAGAGCGCCCGCAGTGTGGTGCTGCTGGGGCACGGCACCGGGGCCTGGTGGGCAGCGCGCTACCTGAGCGAAAAACAACCTGCCCAGGTGCAGAAGTTCATCATGGTCGCCGCGCAAACGCCGGTGGGTCGTCAACCGGACCTGCAACAGTTGGCGCCGACCTTGAAGCTGGCGACCGCCGATGTCTTCTACCAGGACAACGCCTTGGCAAGCAAAATGGCGCTGGAACGCAGCCAGGCGAACAAGCGGCTGAAGAATGACAACTACAAGCAAGTGTCGTTGAAGACCATCCCCGGTAATAGCTCGGCCGGGCAGGAACAGTTGTACCGACGCATTCGCGGCTGGTTGAGCCCGCAAAACAGCGGAAGCTGACCGCCCCCTTGTAGGAGCGAGCTTGCTCGCGAAAAACGTAAGCTCAATGCGTTTAATCTGGCTAAACGTGGCGACCTCAGGTTTTTCGCGAGCAAGCTCGCTCCTACAAAGGGCTCAGCGGAAATTGCGCTGCTCGCGAATTATCGTATAAGCACTATGCAGCTCACGCGTGCGCTCGGTGGCCTCGCGCACTTGCGCAGGGCTGGCGCCGCTGCCGGCAATCTTGTCCGGGTGATGGCGGCTGAGCAGCCGTCGATAGGCACGCTTGATGGCCGCAGGCTCGGTAGTAGTGCTCACGCCGAGAATCCGTAGGGCTTCCTGGTAGGTGCCACCGCGAGTGGCCAGGGGTTTGCGCTCCGGCTCGTAATCTTGAGCCAGGGCCTGGATCTGTTGCGGCGTCCACCCCAGCCACTTACCCCAGAGTTCGATCAGGTCGCGCTCGGCATGGCTGGCCTTGCCGTCGGCCCAGACCATGCGCCAGCAGGCGCGCAGCACGCCTTCTGCCGCATGGGGCTGGGCCTTGAGCACACGCAGGTAACTGCGCACGCGATCGGTCCCCGACTTGCCCCGATTGAACGCCGCAATCGCACGGCGCTGGGCCGGCTCGGTCATATCCAGCGAACGCATTTCCACCCGCGCCTGCTGGATATGCCCGTCCACCACCCGCCCGTTGCTCTTGGCCAGACGACCCAACAACACAAACAGCAATTCGTCATTACGCAGCGTCGGACGGCCGCCCAGGCGCTCGCGCAGGTGCGCCCAACTGCGCAATTGCAGGCGCCGATCCAGCGCCTGGCCCAATAACGCACCCAACATGGCCCCCGGAATGCTGGCGATGGCAAACCCCGCCCCGGCTCCGATCAGCGTCCCTGGCCACAGCATCTTACTGGCCCACGGTCAGCAGGTGTTCGACCTGCGCCAGGCGCTCCAGCGTACCGACGTCAATCCAGCGTCCATCCATGTGTTCCCCCGTGACCAAGCCTTGAGCCATCGCTGTGCGCAACAACGGCGCCAGCTTGAAGGCACCGGCACTGCAACCCGCGAACAGTTTGGGATGCAGCACCGAAATACCACTGAAGGTCAGGTTATCGGCACCGGGCGCGGCATCATGAAGCAAACCGTCCTTGATATAGAAATCGCCACCGCTGGGGTGATGCGCCGGGTTGTCGACCATCACCAGATGCGCCAGGCCGCTTGGGGGCTGCTTGAGGCGGGCAAAGTCGTAGTCGGTCCAGATATCGCCATTGACCACCAGGAACGGCTCGTCGCCCAGCAAGGGCAAGGCCTGGAAAATCCCGCCGCCGGTTTCCAGGGGCTCGCCTTCCGGGGAATAGCGGATCCGCAGGCCAAATTGCGCACCGTCCCCCAAGTAACTCTCGATTTGCTGGCCCAACCAGGCATGGTTGATGACGATATCGGTGAATCCCGCTTTCGCCAGCGCCTCCAGGTGATACTCGATCAGGCGCTTGCCACCGGCCTGGACCAGTGGCTTGGGGGTGTGCAAGGTCAGCGGGCGCATCCGCTCGCCCTTGCCTGCTGCGAGGATCATGGCCTTCATGCGTGGGCCTCGGCCGGTTGGCGCAGGCTGGCCAGCAACTCGCCCAATTCAGCCAGCTCCGGGCGATCCACCAACACCGCTTCTATATAAGCAAAGAAGCGCGGCACGTCCGCCAGGTAGCGGGGCTTGCCATCACGGTGGCAGATACGCGCGAAGATACCGATGACCTTGAGGTGACGCTGCACCCCCATCAAGTCGCTGGCACGCAGGAAGTCTTCAACATCCGCCTGTACCGGGATGCCCAATTGGCCGGCACGCTGCCAATAGCCGCGCTGCCATTCACGCACCCGCGCCTGGGGCCAACTGAGGAAGGCGTCCTTGAACAGGCAGGTGATGTCATAAGTGACGGGGCCGTAGACCGCATCCTGGAAGTCCAGCACGCCAGGGTTCGGGGCGCTGATCATCAGGTTGCGCGGCATATAGTCGCGATGCACCAAGACCTTGGGCTGGGCCAGGGCGCTGTCGATCAACAATTGGCTGACCCGTTGCCACAGGGCCAGTTGCTGCTCGTCAAGCTCGATGCCCAGGTGCCGGCGCACGTACCACTCGGGAAACAGCTCAAGTTCGCGGCGCAACAATGCCACGTCATAGCTGGGCAACCCGGCGTCCATCGGCAATTGCTGGAAAGCCAGCAGCGCGTCGATGGCATCGGCAAACAATTGATCGGCATTTTCGCCGTCAATCACATCCAAATAGGTTTTTTGGCCAAGGTCGTTAAGCAAAAGAAAGCCCTGGGACAAATCTTCTGCATATATTTGCGGAACATTTATGTCTGATTTCGCCAGCATTCGAGCGATATCGACGAAAGGTTTGCAGTTTTCCTGGGGGGGCGGAGCGTCCATCACAATGAATGTGCGGCCCTCGCCCTCCCAGCGGAAGTACCGCCTGAAACTCGCGTCGCTGCTGGCCCCGGTCAATGTGGCCGGGGGCACGGCACCCCAACCCTGAGTCGCAAAAAGGATAGGTAACTGCTGATCAAGCCAGACTTTCAGGTGTTGCAAACGTAGATCTTGGTCGGGCATTACAAGGGTCTCCGACGGCGCTAGCCGTCAAGCGGGTCATGCTTTATTATCACCCATCTTTTTCAGACCATCGAGAGGCGTGCGGCCCACACCGCGGGCAGATGGCACGCAGGAAGCCCGGACTAATAAGATGGCATTGAAATCCCCCGCGTTTCGTAGAAAATTTCCGTTGCTGGTAACCGGCAGTCTGCTGGCCATGCAACCCTTCGCCACCTCATTCGTGGTCGCCGCGGAACAGTATGACTGCTCAGTCTCTGCTTCGGGTGCCTGGGATTGCGCGCCGAAAGCCAGCGCAGCCCCTTTGCCACCGCGTCCGGTGCATGACGGCAGTGCCGTCAGCTCGGCCAACAGCACGCCGCAAGGCGAAGCTGCAGGTGCCGAAGCCGTGCCGCAGACCAAGCTGGTCACCGAATCCAAGGGCCGTGGCCTGCGTTCGCGCAGCGCCGACTACAGCCACCTGGACTGGGTCCCTCGGGAAAACCTCACCGCCGCGCAACTGGCCGAAACCGGTCCTTATTGCGCCGGTGCGTACATCGAGCCGATCCGTCCTGGCATGAACGACAAGACGAACAAGAGCGACGCACCGACCTTCATTGGTGCCAAGGCCTCTCGTTACGAGCAGGAAACCCAAGTGGCCACCCTGGCCGGTGACGTGGTCATGCGCCAGGGCAGCATGCAGGTCGAGGCCGAAGAGGCCAGCCTGTACCAAGCTGAAAACCGTGGCGAGCTGAACGGCAACGTCCGCCTGCGCGACAATGGCGCGCTGATCGTCGGCGACCATGCCCAAGTCCAGTTGGACACCGGCGCCGCGCAGATCGACAACGCCGAATACGTGATGCACAAATCGCGCATCCGCGGTAACGCGCTGTACGCCAAGCGTGCCGAAAACGCGATCATCCGTCTCAAGGACGGTACGTACACCACCTGCGAGCCGGACAGCAATGCCTGGCAACTGCGCGGCAACAACATCACGTTGAACCCGGCCACCGGCTTCGGTACGGCGACCAACGCGACGTTGCGGGTCAAGAACATACCGATCCTGTACACCCCGTACATCTACTTCCCGATTGACGATCGTCGTCAGTCCGGCTTCCTGCCGCCGAGCTTCAGTTCGGGCGGGGAAAGTGGCTTTACGCTGGTGACGCCTTACTACTTCAACCTGGCGCCGAACTACGATGCCACGTTGTATCCGCGCTACATGACCAAGCGTGGCTTGCTGATGGAAGGCGAATTCCGCTACCTCACCAAGTCCAGCGAAGGTCAGGTCGGCGGTGCTTACCTGAACGACGACAACGACGAACGCAGCAAGCAGACGGATTTCGAGAAAACCCGCTGGATGCTCAACTGGCAGCACAAGGGCGGCCTGGATTCGCGCGTCATGACTGAAGTCGACTACACCGACATCAGCGACCCGTACTACTTCCAGGATCTGCAGACTGATCAGATTGGTGTTGAGCGGCGTGATGCGCTTAATCAGCAAGGTGCGGTCAACTATCGCGGTGACAACTACAATGCGCGACTGAACTTGCAAGCGTATAAGTTGGCGACGATTTCCCAGATTACGCCGTATAACCGTCTGCCGCAGATCACCTTCAATGGTTCGCTGCCCTACCATCCGGGCGGTCTGAACTTTGCGTATGACACCGAAGCGGTAAGGTTTGACCGGGATCTTGAGACTGGGGACTTTACTGACAAGGATGGCGTACCGTCCCGACGCCTTGATACCTACGTCACCGGCCTGACCCGTGCCAACGGGACACGGTTGAATGTAGCGCCAAGTGTTTCGCGACCGATGAACTGGAGCTACGGTTTCATTACACCGAAGCTCAAGTATGCCTACACCAAGTACGATCTTGATCTTGACAGTACCGGCAAGTCGCAACTGGCTGCTGGCCAGAAGTTCAAGAGTTCTCAAGATCGCTCCATACCAATCGCCAGCGTCGACAGCGGGCTATTCTTTGACCGCAGCACCCAGTGGTTCGGCAAAGACTACAACCAGACCCTGGAGCCGCGCCTGTTCTATCTCTATGTTCCGGAGAAAGATCAGGACGATATCCCTGTGTTCGATACCAGCGAAACCTCGTTCAGCTACAGCTCGCTCTTTCGCGACAACCGCTTCTCGGGTTCTGACCGGATCGGCGACGAAAACAAACTGTCCCTGGGCGTAACCAGCCGCTGGATCGAAGAAAACGGCTTTGAGCGTCAGCGCGTTTCCGTCGGTCAGGCCCTGTACTTCAAGGATCGTGAAGTGCAACTGCCTGGCATCGTGGCCGCCGACCGTGCGGATTCGCGGTCAGACGTCTCGCCAATCGCACTGGACTACGAGTTCCGGTTCAACCGCGACTGGCGCGCGACAGCCGACTACAACTGGGACACCGAGGAGCACTCCCCACGCTCCGGTAGCGCGATGTTCCACTACCAGCCAGAAGACAACCCGAACAAGGTTATCAACGTTGGTTATCGCTATCGCAATGACCAGGTGGTCTACAACCAGTTGACCGGCAAATGGCAGTTTGGTGGTGATTTCGGTACCGAAGGGCAACCAGGCTTCGAGAAGGATTACTACAAAATCCAGCAACACGACTTCTCGATGATGTGGCCGATCGTTCCACAATGGAACCTGATTACCCGCTGGCAGTATGACTATGCACGCAACCGTACCCTGGAAGCCTTCGGTGGTTTCGAATACGACAACTGCTGCTGGAAACTGCGTGTGATCAACCGTTATTGGGTTTCCAACGACGAATACACCCAGATCGCCCCGCAGAACGAAAAAGGCGACCACGGGCTCTTCCTCCAAATCGTCCTCAAGGGACTCGGCGGCCTGACTGGCGCCAAGGTAGAGAGCTTCCTCGACAAAGGCATCCAAGGTTATCGTGAACGTGAAGATAAAGCTTTCTGAGTGTCTGCGCCCGCTGATGCTGGGCGCGCTGTTCCTGGGTACTGCTGCGGCACACGCGGCAGTGCAACCGTTGGACAAGGTAGTGGCCATCGTCGATAACGACGTGATCATGCAGAGCCAACTCGACCAACGGGTCAAGGAAGTTCAGCAAACCATCGCCAAGCGTGGCGGTGGCGTGCCGCCGACCAGCGTCCTGGACCAGCAGGTGCTGGAACGCCTGATCGTCGAAAACCTGCAATTGCAGATTGGCGACCGCTCGGGCATCCGCATCACCGATGAAGAGCTGAACCAGGCCGTCGGCACCATCGCTCAGCGCAACAACATGAGCATTGATCAGTTCCGTGCGGCCCTGGCTCGTGATGGCCTCTCCTATGAGGACGCCCGTGACCAGATCCGCCGCGAAATGATCATCAGCCGCGTGCGCCAGCGCCGTGTGGCCGAACGCGTGCAGGTCTCGGAGCAGGAAGTGAAGAACTTCCTGGCCTCGGACCTGGGCAAGATGCAGCTCTCCGAAGAGCTGCGCCTGGCCAATATCCTGATCCCGACGCCAGACAGCGCCAACGCCGAGCAGCTCAACGCCGCAGCGGCCAAGACCCAGGCGATCTATGACCGTCTCAAGGCAGGTGCTGACTTTGCCCAGATGGCCATTGCCCAGTCCGGCAGCGACAACGCCCTTGAAGGCGGTGACATGGGCTGGCGTAAAGCCGCTCAATTGCCACCACCGTTTGACCGTGAGCTGAGCGCCATGGAAGTGGGTGGTATCACCCAACCTGCGCGCACGCCTGGCGGCTTCATCATTCTCAAGTTGCTGGAACGTCGCGGCGGTGAGGCTTCGTTGAAGGACGAAGTGCATGTCCGTCACATCCTGGTCAAGCCAAGCGAGATTCGCACCGAGGCTCAAACCAAGGAACTGGCGCAGAAGATCTATGAGCGCATCGAAGGCGGCGAAGACTTCGCCACCCTGGCCAAAAGCTTCTCGGAAGACCCGGGTTCTGCCCTCAACGGTGGCGACCTGAACTGGATCGACCCACGAGCCCTGGTGCCCGAGTTCCAGCAAGTCATGAACGATACGCCGCAAGGCGTGCTGTCCAAGCCGTTCAAGACCCAATACGGCTGGCATGTCCTGGAAGTCCTTGGCCGCCGCGCCACCGACAACACCACCCAGGCCCGCGAGCAGCAAGCGCTGACCGTATTGCGTAACCGCAAGTACGATGAAGAGCTGCAAACCTGGTTGCGTCAGATCCGTGACGAAGCCTACGTGGAAAACAAGCTTCCTGGCGCCGAACCGACAGGCACCGACCAGGCAGCCCAGTGAAACCCCAGCGTTTCGCGTTGACACCCGGCGAGCCGGCCGGCATAGGTCCAGACCTGTGCCTGCTGCTCGCCTCGCACGCCCAGCCACATCCCCTGATTGCCATTACCAGCCGCGACCTGCTCCTTGAGCGGGCCGCGCAGTTGGGCGTGGCGGTCAACTTGCTGGACGTCGCACCGGGCAACTGGCCCGACCTGCCAGCACCCGCGGGCAGCCTGTATGTGTGGGACACCCCGCTGCAAGCCAAGGTGATCGCCGGGCATCTGGACAAGGCCAATGCGGCGTTTGTGCTAGAGACCCTGACCCGTGCCGGGCAAGGCTGCATCAACGGCGACTTTGCTGGCATGATCACCGCCCCTGTGCACAAAGGCGTGATCAACGAATCGGGCATCGCCTTTTCCGGTCACACCGAATTCCTCGCCGAGCTGACGAACACTGCGCAAGTGGTGATGATGTTGGCCACGCGCGGCTTGCGAGTCGCCTTGGTGACCACCCATCTGCCGCTGCGCGAGATTGCCGATGCCATTACCGTCGAACGCCTGGAGCGTGTAACGCGCATCCTGCACGCCGACCTGCAACAAAAATTCGGCATTGCCCAACCGCGCATCCTGGTCTGCGGGCTCAACCCCCACGCCGGCGAAGGCGGCCACTTGGGCCATGAAGAAATCGACATCATCGAACCAACCCTGGAGCGTCTGCGCCAAGAAGGCATGGACCTGCGTGGCCCACTGCCAGCGGACACTCTGTTTACCCCCAAATATCTGGAGCACTGCGATGCAGTGCTGGCGATGTACCATGATCAGGGGCTGCCAGTGCTGAAATACAAAGGCTTCGGCGCCGCAGTCAACGTGACACTAGGCCTGCCGATCATCCGCACCTCCGTCGACCATGGCACCGCCCTGGATTTGGCGGGCAGCGGCAAGATCGATACCGGCAGCCTGCACGTGGCCCTGGAAACCGCCTATCAGATGGCCGAGACCCGTATATGACCGAGCATTACCAACACCGGGCGCGCAAGCGCTTCGGGCAAAACTTCCTGCACGATGCCGGCGTCATCGACCGCATCCTGCGCTCCATCCACGCCAAGCCTGAAGACCGCCTGCTGGAAATCGGCCCGGGCCAGGGCGCACTGACCCAGGGCCTGCTCAACAGCGGCGGGCAGTTGGATGTAATTGAGCTGGATAAAGACCTGGTTCCAATCCTCAACCAGCAATTCGCCGGCAAGCCCAACTTCAACCTGCACCAGGGCGATGCACTGAAGTTCGACTTCAACAGCCTCAATGCTGCCCCCCACAGCCTGCGGGTTGTCGGCAACCTGCCGTATAACATCTCCACGCCGCTGATTTTTCACCTGCTGAACAACGCAGGCATCATCCGCGACATGCATTTCATGCTGCAGAAAGAAGTGGTCGAGCGCCTGGCGGCCGGCCCAGGCGGCGGTGATTGGGGTCGCCTGTCGATCATGGTTCAGTACCACTGCCGGGTCGAGCACCTGTTCAATGTGGGCCCGGGCGCGTTCAATCCGCCGCCAAAAGTCGATTCGGCGATTGTGCGCCTGGTGCCGCACGCAGTCCTTCCGCACCCGGCCAAGGATCATCGCCTGCTGGAGCGGGTAGTACGCGAAGCATTCAACCAGCGGCGCAAGACCTTGCGCAACACGCTCAAGGCACTCTTGAGCAACGCCGAGATCGAAGCCGCCGGTGTCGACGGCAGCCTGCGCCCGGAGCAACTGGACCTGGCCGCGTTCGTGCGTCTGGCGGACCAGCTAGCCATCCAGCCAGCGCCCGTCGTCGACTGACCCACCGCCATCGCCGGCAAGCCGGCTCCTGCACGGGAGCGCACCAGGTCAGACAGCATGTCTGGCCTAGTGCCTACCTCATGGCCTAGACTGATCCGCATCTGCTGTCCTCCGCTTTTGCTCTTAAGGCCTCTTGCATGTCCGATCCTCGCTATCAGATCGACGTCAGCGTCGTCACCCGCTTCCTGGCGGAACAATCGCAACCCGAACAGAATCGCTATGCCTTTGCCTACACCGTCACGGTGAAGAACAATGGCCAGGTGCCTGCCAAGCTGTTGTCTCGCCACTGGGTGATCACCGACGGTGACGGCCATGTCGAGGAAGTGCGCGGTGCCGGCGTCATCGGCCAACAGCCACTGATCGGCAGCGGCGCAAGCCACACCTACAGCAGCGGCACCGTGATGACCTCCAAGGTCGGCACGATGCAAGGCAGCTACCAGATGCTTGCCGACGACGGCAAACACTTCGACGCCATCATTGCCCCCTTCCGCCTGGCGGTGCCGGGAGCCCTGCACTGATGGCAACCTATGCTGTCGGCGACCTGCAAGGCTGCCTGGAGCCGCTCAAATGCCTGCTTGACCGCGTAGCCTTCGACCCAGCCAAAGATCGCCTGTGGCTGGTGGGCGACTTGGTCAACCGCGGCCCGCAATCCCTGGAAACCCTGCGCTACCTGTATCGTCTACGCGATTCCCTGGTGTGCGTGCTGGGCAACCATGACCTGCACCTGCTGGCGGCCGGCAATAACATCGAGCGTCTGAAAAAGGGCGACACCCTGCGCGAAATCCTCGAAGCGCCGGATCGCGCCGAGCTGCTCGACTGGCTGCGCCGGCAGAAACTCGTGCATTACGATGAAAGTCGTAATATCGCCCTGGTACATGCTGGCATCCCGCCGCAGTGGACCCTCAAGAAGGCGCTCAAATGTGCCGCCGAAGTCGAAGCCGCCCTGGCCGATGACACCCTGTTCGCCACTTATCTGGACGGCATGTACGGCAATGAGCCGGTCAAGTGGGATAACGACCTGACAGGCGTCGCCCGCCTGCGAGTCATCACCAACTACTTCACGCGCATGCGCTTTTGCACCGCCGAAGGCAAACTCGACCTAAAGAGCAAGGAAGGCGCAGAAACCGCCCTCCCCGGCTACAAACCCTGGTTCGCCCACAAGGAGCGCAAGACCCGTGAGACGAAGGTCATCTTCGGTCACTGGGCCGCCCTTGAAGGCCACTGCGACGAGCCCGGCGTATTCGCCCTCGACACCGGTTGTGTCTGGGGCGGCGCCATGACCCTGATGAACATCGACACCGGCGAGCGCCTGAGCTGCCAGTGCGAATCTCCCCTTCCCGTTACACTGCCGGCTGCCGCCAAGCGCTAGACGCCGCTTGCCGCCCGCCCAAGGAGCCCGCCATGAGCGAATTCAAACGTATCCCTCCCGAACAAGCCCAAGCCCTGCGTGAGCAAGGCGCCGTGGTGGTGGATATCCGTGACCAGCCTACTTACGCCGCTGCCCACATCAGCGGGGCCAAGCATTTGGACAACGTCAATATCGCCGACTTCATCCGTGCCGCCGACCTCGACGCACCGCTGATCGTCGCCTGCTATCACGGTAACTCCAGCCAGAGCGCGGCCGCCTATCTGGTCAGCCAGGGCTTCTCCGATGTCTACAGCCTGGACGGTGGCTTTGAGCTATGGCGTACGACCTATCCTGCAGAAATTGCCACAGGCGATTCGCAATAATTTTTTTCAAACCCCGCTACCCCGCGTCAAGCTTGGGCTCGCGCCGTTTCTGACGAACGGTGCGCCCAAACTAATTCGGCATCTCGCCTTGACCTCCCGGATTCCCAACTATCATTAAGCGCAGGCCATCCAAAACAGGGGAGAGCCGGTACACCGGCGTGCGGGTCATCGGTAGCGTTTCAGGGTGTTCTGGGGGGAAATGGCCACGGCAAGCGCCACTGGCTGCCAGCATCGACTGATTGATCCGGCGTCGGCTCCACGTATCGAGCGAGGTGACGACGTCATGAGTATTTTTAGCCACTTCCAACAACGCTTCGAGTCCACACAGCAGGAAGAACTCACGCTGCAAGAGTATCTTGAGCTGTGCAAAAAAGACCGCAGCACCTACGCATCTGCCGCCGAGCGCCTGCTACTGGCGATTGGCGAGCCTGAGCTGGTAGACACCTCCAACAACTCGCGGCTGTCGCGAATATTCTCCAACAAGGTGATCCGCCGCTACCCGGCCTTTGAAGACTTCCATGGCATGGAAGAATGCATCGACCAGATCGTCTCCTACTTCCGCCATGCCGCCCAAGGCCTGGAAGAGAAGAAACAGATCCTCTACCTGCTCGGCCCCGTGGGCGGCGGTAAATCTTCCCTGGCCGAAAAACTCAAGCAACTGATCGAAAAGGTGCCGTTCTACGCGATCAAGGGCTCCCCGGTGTTCGAGTCGCCCCTTGGCCTGTTCAACGCCACGGAAGATGGCGCAATCCTCGAAGAAGACTTCGGCATCCCACGGCGCTACCTCAACACCATCATGTCGCCCTGGGCCACCAAGCGCCTGGCCGAGTTTGGCGGCGATATCAGCCAGTTCCGGGTGGTGAAGCTCTATCCGTCAATCCTCAACCAGATCGGCGTCGCCAAGACCGAACCGGGGGATGAGAACAACCAGGATATTTCGGCACTGGTGGGCAAGGTCGATATTCGCAAACTGGAGGAGTTCCCACAGAACGACGCCGATGCCTATAGCTACTCGGGCGCGCTGTGCCGGGCCAACCAGGGCCTGATGGAATTCGTGGAGATGTTCAAAGCGCCGATCAAGGTGCTGCACCCACTGCTCACCGCGACCCAGGAAGGCAACTACAACAGTACCGAAGGCCTGGGGGCGATTCCGTTCACTGGCATCCTGCTGGCCCACTCCAACGAATCGGAGTGGCACACCTTCCGCAACAACAAGAACAACGAAGCCTTCATCGACCGGATCTATATCGTCAAGGTGCCGTACTGCCTGCGGGTCAGCGATGAAATCAAGATTTACGACAAGCTGCTGTTCAACAGCTCCCTGGCCAAGGCCCATTGCGCACCAGACACCCTGAAGATGCTCGCCCAGTTCACCGTGCTGTCGCGCCTCAAGGAGCCGGAAAACTCGAACATCTACTCGAAAATGCGCGTCTACGACGGGGAAAACCTCAAGGACACCGATCCCAAGGCCAAATCGATCCAGGAGTACCGCGATACGGCGGGCGTGGATGAGGGCATGAACGGCCTGTCGACCCGCTTCGCGTTCAAGATCCTGTCCAAAGTCTTCAACTTCGACCCCCATGAGATCGCGGCCAACCCGGTGCACCTGCTCTATGTACTGGAGCAGCAGATCGAACAGGAGCAATTCCAGGCCGAAACCCGCGAGCGCTACCTGCGCTTCCTCAAGGAGTACCTGGCACCGCGCTATATCGAGTTCATCGGCAAGGAAATCCAGACCGCTTACCTGGAGTCCTACAGCGAATACGGCCAGAACATCTTCGATCGCTATGTGCTTTACGCAGACTTCTGGATTCAGGACCAGGAATATCGCGACCCGGAAACCGGCGAGATCCTCAACCGCGTGGCCCTCAACGAGGAACTGGAGAAGATCGAGAAGCCGGCCGGCATCAGCAATCCGAAGGATTTCCGCAACGAAATCGTCAACTTCGTGTTGCGCGCCCGGGCCAACAACAACGGCAAGAACCCTACCTGGCTCAGCTACGAGAAGCTGCGGGTGGTCATCGAGAAGAAAATGTTCTCCAACACCGAGGATCTGCTGCCGGTCATCAGCTTCAACGCCAAGGCCAGTAAGGAGGACCAGCAAAAACACAACGACTTCGTCACACGAATGGTCGAGCGCGGCTACACCGACAAACAGGTACGCCTGCTCTCCGAGTGGTACCTGCGGGTCAGAAAATCCCAGTAAGGCAGCGACAAGCGGCACGCTGCAGGCTACTGGCGCCTCGATTGGGGCGCCTTGGCTGCGGCAGCCGACCGCTTGTCTTTAAGCTTCCAGCTTGGCGCTTGAAGCTTGTAACTTGAAGCTGCCCGGAGGGCTCCACCATGAGCTATGTGATCGACCGACGCCTCAATGGCAAGAACAAGAGCACGGTAAACCGCCAGCGTTTCCTGCGGCGCTACCGTGACCACATCAAAAAAGCCGTCGAAGAGGCGGTGAGTCGCCGTTCCATTACCGATATGGAGCATGGCGAGCAGATCAGCATTCCCGGTCGTGATATCGACGAACCGGTGCTGCATCACGGCCGCGGCGGCAAGCAGACTGTGGTTCATCCGGGAAACAAGGAATTCACCACCGGCGAGCATATCCAGCGTCCTCAAGGCGGCGGGGGCGGTAAAGGCCCAGGCAAGGCCGGCAACTCCGGCGAAGGCATGGACGAGTTCGTATTCCAGATTACCCAGGAAGAATTTCTCGAATTCATGTTCGAGGACCTGGAACTGCCCAATCTGGTCAAGCGCAACCTGACCGGCACCGATACCTTCAAGACCGTACGCGCCGGCATCAGCAACGAGGGCAACCCCTCGCGGATCAATATCATCCGCACCCTGCGCTCGGCCCATGCGAGGCGTATCGCCCTGTCGGGCAGCAGTCGCGCCAAACTCAAGGAGGCCAAGGAAGAGTTGGCGCGCTTGAAGCGCGAAGAACCGGACAACTTCGGCGATATCCAGGAAATCGAGGCAGAAATCGAGAAACTCAGCGCGCGTATTCACCGCGTGCCATTCCTTGACACCTTCGACTTGAAATACAACTTGCTGGTCAAGCAACCCAACCCCAGCTCCAAGGCGGTGATGTTCTGCCTGATGGACGTTTCCGGCTCGATGACCCAGGCGACCAAGGACATCGCCAAGCGCTTCTTTATCCTGCTGTACCTGTTTCTCAAGCGGAACTACGACAAGATCGACGTCGTCTTCATTCGCCATCACACCAGTGCCCGCGAGGTCGACGAAGAAGAGTTCTTCTATTCCCGGGAGACCGGCGGCACCATCGTCTCCAGCGCGCTGAAACTGATGCAGGAAATCATGGCTGAGCGCTATCCCGCCAACGAATGGAACATCTACGCCGCCCAGGCTTCCGATGGCGACAACTGGAACGACGACTCGCCCATCTGCCGCGACATCCTGATCAACCAGATCATGCCGTTCGTGCAGTACTACACTTATGTGGAGATTACCCCCCGCGAGCACCAGGCCCTGTGGTTCGAATACGAGCGCATCGGTGAAGCTTTCGCCGATACTTTCGCCCAGCAACAACTGGTCTCGGCCGGCGATATCTATCCGGTCTTCCGTGAACTCTTCCAGCGCAGGTTAGTGACATGACCGCCAAAGAGCATAAGCGCCAACCCATTTCCACGGGGTCCGAATGGACCTTCGAACTGATCCAGGCCTATGACCGGGAAATCAGCCGCATTGCGGCCGGATATGCTCTGGATACCTATCCCAACCAGATCGAAGTGATCACCGCCGAGCAGATGATGGACGCGTATGCCTCGGTGGGCATGCCCCTGGGCTATCACCATTGGTCCTACGGCAAACACTTCCTCAGTACCGAGAAGTCCTACACACGTGGCCAGATGGGCCTGGCCTACGAGATCGTGATCAACTCCGACCCGTGCATTGCCTACCTGATGGAAGAAAACACCATCTGCATGCAGGCGCTGGTTGTGGCTCATGCGTGCTATGGCCACAACAGTTTTTTCAAGGGCAACTATCTGTTCCGCACCTGGACCGACGCCAGCTCGATCATCGATTACCTGGTGTTCGCCAAGCAGTACATCATGCAATGCGAGGAGCGCCACGGGATCGACGCGGTGGAAGACCTGCTCGACTCCTGCCATGCCCTGATGAACTACGGGGTGGACCGCTACAAGCGCCCCTACCCCATTTCCGCCGAGGAAGAACGGCTGCGGCAGAAGGATCGAGAAGAGCATCTGCAAAAACAGATCAACGACCTGTGGCGCACCATTCCCAAACGGGCCGACAAAAACAGCGACAAGGACAATGCACGCTTCCCCGTCGAACCCCAGGAAAACATCCTCTACTTCCTGGAAAAACACGCCCCGCTGCTGGAGCCGTGGCAACGGGAAATCGTGCGGATCGTGCGCAAGATCGCCCAGTATTTCTATCCACAGCGCCAGACCCAGGTGATGAACGAGGGTTGGGCCACGTTCTGGCATTACACCCTGATGAACGACCTCTATGACGAAGGGCTCGTGACTGATGGCTTCATGATGGAGTTCCTCACCTCCCATACCAGCGTGGTCTTCCAGCCGGGCTTCGACAGCCCCTACTACAGCGGCATCAACCCCTATGCACTGGGCTTTGCCATGTATCGGGATATCCGGCGTATGTGCGAACACCCAACCGAAGAGGATCGCCGCTGGTTCCCGGAGATCGCCGGCAGCGACTGGCTATCGACCATCAAGTTCGCCATGAGCAGCTTCAAGGATGAGAGTTTTATCCTGCAGTACCTGTCACCCCAGGTCATCCGCGACCTCAAACTGTTCAGCATCATGGATGACGACCTCAAGGACGACCTGCTGGTACCCGCGATCCATGACGAAGCCGGTTACCGCACCATCCGCGAGACCCTGGCGGCCCAGTACAACCTGGGCAACCGCGAGCCCAACGTGCAGATCTACAGTATCGATATGCGCGGTGATCGCTCCCTGACCCTGCGCCACCAGCAACATGACCGCAAACCCCTGGGAGAGTCCACGGACGAGGTACTCAAGCACTTGCACCGGCTATGGGGGTTCGATATTCATCTGGAAACGCTGCAAGGCGATCAGGTCATGAAGACTCACCACGTGCCACCGCGCAACGAACACAACGACAACGATTACGGCCGCCTGGACCTGGCCGTCATTCACCTTTGACGCAGCATTGCCTCCATTGGCCAGGCACAGGCGTTATCCTGTAGGGCTAATGGAGGCTTTTTCATGCGAATTTACAAAGTCGGCGGTGCGGTACGTGATCGCCTGCTGGGCATCTCGGTTACCGATATCGACCGCGTCGTCGTAGGTGCCACCACCGAAGAAATGCTCGCCAGGGGCTACAAGCCTGTGGGCTCTGACTTCCCCGTGTTCCTTGACCCGAGCAATGGCGACGAATATGCCCTCGCCCGCACCGAGCGCAAGAGCGGCCGGGGTTATGGCGGCTTTGTGTTTCACGCCAGCCCCGATGTCAGCCTGGAAGAAGACCTGATCCGCCGCGACCTGACCATCAACGCCATGGCCGAAGACGACGACGGCAACCTGACCGATCCGTACCACGGCCAACGCGACCTTAAAGCGCGCGTTTTACGTCACGTTTCCCCGGCATTCGCCGAAGATCCCTTGCGAGTCCTGCGGGTCGCACGGTTTGCCGCACGTTATGCCGGACTTGGTTTTACCGTCGCCCCCGAAACTCTTGAACTCATGCGCCAGCTCAGTGACTCCGGCGAATTGGAAGCCCTGACACCCGAGCGCTGCTGGAAGGAAATTTCCCGGGCGCTGATGGAAGACCAGCCCCAAGTATTTATCCAGGTGCTACGCGACTGTCACGCCCTGAAAACCTTGCTGCCGGAAGTGGATGCGCTGTTCGGCGTTCCACAACCCGAAGCGCACCATCCAGAAATTGATACCGGCATTCACACCTTGAGCGTGCTGGAGCAGGCCGCCCTGCACGACCAACCCTTGACCGTGCGCTGGGCTTGCCTGCTGCATGATCTGGGCAAGGGCCTGACGCCTGTGGATAAGTTGCCCCGACACATCGCCCACGAACAGAGGGGCCTGAAGCTGATCAAGGCGGTCAATGAGCGCTTCAAAGCACCGAAAGACTGCCAGGAGCTGGCGCTGCTGGTAGGTGAATACCATACCCACGGTCACCGGGCGCTGGAGCTCAAGGCCTCGACGCTGCTGGAGTTATTGCAGAATTTTGACGTGTTCCGCCGGCCACAGCGCTTTGAAGAGTTTATCGTCGCTTGCGAAATGGACGCGCGGGGCCGCAAGGGTTTTGAGCAGAGAAGTTATCCACAGGCGGATTATTTACGGGCCGCCGCGCAGGTGGCGCGAGGTGTTGCAGTGGCGCCGCTGCTGGAGAAAGGCTTCAAGGGCCCGGAACTGGGCGAAGCCCTCAAGCGCGAACGGCTCAAGGCCCTGAAAACCTACAAAGAACAACATTCACTGTAGGAGCGGGCTTGCCCGCGAAAAACGCCAGAACGACACAGTAAACCTGAACGCCCGCGTTATCGTTGACGTTTTTCGCGAGCAAGCTCGCTCCTACAGAAGAACGTCCGGGGTCAGTTGCAGGTCGCGCCATTTGAAGACAACAGGAGCCAGCACCTGATCGATCTGTGCATCGCGCCACAACGCGGCAAACGTTTTGCCCACTACAGGATGCACACGTTCCGGCGCCATCAACGACAGCGGCCACAACACAAAGGCGTTCTTCAGGATTTCCGCCCGCGGCAACACCAGACCATCGAAATCACCGGTCAGGTCGCCATACAACAGCACATCAATATCCAGTGGCAGCCCCTTGCGATCCGGGGCATAGCGGCCATTATCAGCCTCGATCGACTTCAACCGCCGATCCAGTTCCGCCAACGATAAATCGGTATACGCCGACACCACCAAATTGAAGAACGGTCCACTCTTGATTCCCACCGGCTGGCTTTCGAACACGGCGGAGCAGCGCAAATCCGTCAAAAAGCCTGAGAGCGCGTCAAGGCCCGCATGCAAATGAGACTCGCGCTCGATATTGCTGCCAAGACCAAGGTAAACCTGAGTTAGCGACATCCGCGCTCGATCTCCACGCCCACGCCCTTGGCAGCCGGGACGGCACCGGGCTTGGTCAACTTGAGGTGCAGCCAGGGAATCTGGAACTCTTCCATCAAAACTTGCGCCAGGCGCTCGGCAAACGTTTCCACCAGCTGGAATTGCGCCTGCGCGGCAAAGGCCTGGATACGTGAGGAAACACTGGCGTAGTCGAGCGCCAGGGTCAGGTCATCACCGGCCGCGGCCGGGCGATTGTCCCAGGCGAAACTCAGGTCCAGGCGCAGGCACTGACGGATACCTCGCTCCCAGTCGTAGGCCCCGATCACGGTGTCGACTTCCAGGCCTTCGATAAACACTCTGTCCAAGCACTCTTCTCCACAGCACGACAAGGGCGCAATGCCCCGTTAGAATCAAGGCGTCCTCGCCCGGAATAGTTAGCATGTCTTGGTTACTGGCGACCCTCGCCTACCTGCTCGGCTCGCTGTCCTTTGCCATCTTGCTCAGCCGCCTGACGGGAAATCCCGACCCGCGAATGAGTGGCTCAGGCAATGCCGGCGCCACCAATATGTTGCGCCTGGCCGGTAAAAAACTCGCCGTACTGACGTTGTTCGGCGACGTCTGCAAAGGCCTGTTGCCGGTACTGATCGCCGATCTCGCTGGCCTCTCCCTGCAACAACAAGCCTGGATTGGCGTATGCGCCGTGCTCGGCCATCTGTTCCCACTGTACTTTCGCTTTCGCGGCGGCAAGGGCGTCGCGACGGCAGCCGGCATGCTGCTGGGGATCTACCCGCCAGCGGCGCTGCTGGCCATTGCCGCCTGGCTGCTGACGTTCTACCTGACCCGCACCAGCTCCCTCGCAGCGTTGATCGCCACCCCCCTGACCCTGCCGCTGCTGGCCTGGCAGGAGCCGGCAGCACTGCTACCGATGAGCGTGCTCACCCTGCTGATCGTCTGGCGCCATCGCGGCAATTTACGCGACCTGTTTGCCGGGCGCGAACGGCATTTTTAAATACGCCCGGTGAACCCGGCTCATGTTCGTCGATCACAACGGCGGCAACTGCTCCATCGGCCAGCGCGCCTGCACACTGATAGCCAGGCTCTCGTGCTGACCTGCCTGCAAGCGCTGGCAACCGGCAAAAGCGATCATCGCGCCGTTATCGGTGCAAAACTCGGGGCGCGCGTAAAACACATCGCCCTTGAGGTCGCCGAGCATTTTCTCCAGCGACAGACGCAACGCCTGGTTGGCGCTGACACCGCCAGCAATCACCAGGCGCTTCATGCCCGCCTGCTTCAAGGCGCGCTTGCACTTGATGGTCAAAGTCTCCACCACCGCCTGCTGGAACGCCAGAGAGATGTCGCAACGGACTTGCTCACTGTCGTCCCCGGCGCTGACGCTTTGCTGCCAGGTGTTCAAGGCCGAGGTTTTCAAGCCACTGAAGCTGAACATCAGGCCAGGGCGGTCACACATGGGACGCGGGAAGGTATAGCGCCCTGCCACACCTTTTTGCGCCAGGCGCGCGATTTCCGGCCCACCGGGATAATTGAGGCCCATCATCTTGGCAGTCTTGTCGAAAGCTTCACCGGCGGCATCGTCCAGGGTTTCCCCCAGAAGCGTGTACTGACCGATTGCATCGACCTGAACCAACTGCGTATGGCCGCCCGAAACCAACAAAGCGACGAACGGGAACCCGGGTGGGTTTTCTTCCAGCATGGGTGCCAATAAATGGCCTTCCATATGGTGCACGCCAAGGGCTGGAATACCCCAGGCAAATGCCAGCGCCTGGGCGCAGGAAGCCCCAACCAGCAGGGCCCCGACCAATCCAGGGCCGGCGGTGTAGGCAATGGCATCAATCTCGGTCGCGACACAATCGGCCTCGTCCAACACCTGACGGATCAATGGCAGCATGCGTTTGACGTGATCACGGCTGGCCAGCTCCGGCACCACGCCGCCATAGGCCCGGTGCAAGTCGATCTGACTGAACAGTGCATCGGCCAAAAGCCCGCGTTCACTGTCGTAAAGCGCGACGCCGGTCTCGTCGCAGGAGGTTTCTAAGCCCAGTACTAACATGGGTTTGCGCCTTGTAGAGGCTGAATTCGAAGGCGCGCATAATAGTCGCCACTTCCGGCCCCGACCAGCGGTTTTCGATCAGAGGCTTTGCATTCCGGTCAATGAGGGGTTAACATCCGCAACCCTTAAAAACCGACGACCTCAGCCGCGAATTTTTTGCGACGAGAACGTTGATTCCCGGTAATGAAAGAAGGTAGCTCTGGATGCCAGCCGTCAAAGTAAAAGAGAACGAACCCTTCGACGTAGCTCTGCGTCGTTTCAAGCGCTCCTGCGAAAAAGCCGGTGTTCTGGCTGAAGTTCGTAGCCGCGAATTTTATGAGAAGCCAACTTCTGAGCGTAAGCGTAAAGCAGCAGCCGCTGTTAAGCGTCACGCCAAGAAAGTTCAGCGCGAACAGCGCCGCGCCGTTCGTCTGTACTAATACACAGACGTTCGTAGCAAGCTTCTGCCAAGCCCGGCCCTCAGCCGGGCTGTTGGCATTTGCGGATATCGCTTGATGCTTCACCGTCGACGCCGCACACGCGACCGAGACAAAGCTTCACACGTCAGGACTGGCTCTTTTGCCAGCGGTGCACGTCTCTTCTGACGAGCCTATCAAGGCTACTGACGAGCACACCTATTTTTCAGGCAGACGGTCAATAGATCGGCTGTGCCCCACGATGAGCCTCCGAGGCCGCCATTGGCCGTGACCGGACTCCAGGGCAACACTTTCAAACACGTCGAAGACTGATTGGAACTAACGTCAGTGAACGCTCGACAGATAGACTTCCTGACAGCCCAAACAGACAATCGATGATCAAGACGCCGCCAAGTGCGCCTTGAGTGTGTCGCGGGCCCTCATTTACACGCAGTGATGACGAGAACGCCATGGCCGGGCTAATTCCCCAGAGCTTTATTGACGACCTTCTGAACCGCACCGACATCGTCGATGTTGTCAGCTCGCGCGTGCAAATGAAAAAGGCTGGCAAGAACTACACCGCCTGCTGCCCGTTCCACAAAGAAAAAACCCCATCATTCAGCGTCAGCCCCGACAAGCAGTTCTATTACTGCTTCGGCTGTGGCGCTGGCGGCAACGCTCTCGGCTTTATCATGGACCACGACAACCTGGATTTCCCCCAGGCCGTCGAGGAACTGGCCAAAGCCGCTGGCATGGAAATCCCTCGCGAAGAAAGTGGCCGGCCGCACAAACCGCGCCAGCCCACCGACTCGCCGCTGTACCCGCTGCTCACCGCCGCCGCCGAGTTCTACCGCCAGGCACTGAAAAGCCATCCCCAGCGCAAAGCCGCCGTGAACTACCTCAAGGGCCGCGGCCTGACCGGGGAAATCGCCCGCGACTTCGGCCTGGGCTTCGCCCCGCCGGGCTGGGACAACCTGTACAAGCACCTGAGCAGCGACACCCTGCAGCAAAAAGCCATGATCGACGCCGGCCTGCTGGTGGAAAACGCCGAGACCGGCAAGCGTTATGACCGCTTCCGCGACCGGGTGATGTTCCCGATCCGCGACAGCCGTGGCCGCATCATTGCCTTTGGTGGCCGGGTGCTGGGCGACGACAAGCCCAAATACCTGAACTCCCCGGAAACCCCGGTATTTCACAAGGGCCAGGAACTCTACGGCCTGTTCGAAGCGCGCAAGAACAATCGCAACCTCGATGAAATCATCGTGGTCGAAGGCTATATGGATGTCATCGCACTGGCCCAACAAGGTCTGCGCAATGCCGTGGCGACCCTTGGCACCGCCACCAGTGAAGAACACATGAAGCGCCTGTTTCGCGTGGTGCCCAGCGTGCTGTTCTGCTTCGACGGTGACCAGGCCGGCCGCAATGCCGCCTGGCGCGCCCTCGAAGCCACGCTGTCGAGCCTGCAGGATGGGCGCCGCGCGCGCTTTCTGTTCCTGCCCGAAGGCGAAGACCCGGACACCCTGGTGCGCTCCGAAGGCACCGATGCGTTCCGCGCGCGCATTCATCAGCACGCACAACCGCTGGCCGATTATTTCTTCCAGCAATTGACTGAAGAGGCTGATCCGCGCTCCCTCGAAGGCAAGGCCCACATGGCCACCCTCGCGGCACCGCTGATCGACAAGGTACCCGGCGCCAACCTCAAGGCCCTGATGCGCCAGCGCCTGCTGGAAATCACCGGCCTGAGCGGCGAGGCAGTCAGCCAACTGGTGCACAGCGCGCCACAGGATGCGCCACCGGCTTACGATCCAGGCTTCGACTACGACGCCATGCCGGACTACGCTGACTTTCACCAGCCTCAAGAAGCCTTTGCGCCTCAACAGGAGTGGACGCCGAAGAAACCCGGCGATGGCGGTAAAAAGTGGGACAAGAAGCCCTGGAGTAAAAACGGTAAGCGTGGTGATCGCGACGAGTCGTACGCCCCCCGCACGCCGGTGGCCGTGGAAGCCCCGACGCTGATTGCCCTGCGCACCCTGATCCACCACCCGCAACTGGCGGGCAAAGTAGAAAGTGCCGAGCATTTTGCCAACGAGAGCAATACCTACGCTCAGGTGCTAATCGCCCTGATCGAGGCCGTGCAGAAAAATCCTAAGCTAAACTCAATCCAGTTGATGGCCCGCTGGCACGGAACAGAACAAGGGCGATTATTGAAAGCCCTCGCCGAAAAGGAATGGCTAATTGACGGCGATAACCTTGAACAACAGTTTTTAGACACCATTACTAGGTTATCCGCGGGCCAGCATACGCAGACCCTCGATGAACTTATCAAGAAAGCAAGGCAGCCGGGATTGTCGGCTGAAGAGCAAATTCAGATAGCAAAACAGATGCGCGACCTCTTAAAACAGAATGTTTGCGCATCAAACCCGACCTCAACTGGCGCGTGAGGTCATAGCTCGGGTATAATCCTCGGCTTGTTTTTTGCCCGCCAAGACCTTCAGTGGATAGGGTGTTATGTCCGGAAAAGCGCAACAGCAGTCTCGTATCAAAGAGTTGATCGTCCTTGGTCGTGAGCAGGGTTACCTGACTTACGCGGAGGTCAACGACCACCTGCCGGAGGATATTTCAGATCCGGAACAGGTGGAAGACATCATCCGCATGATTAACGACATGGGGATCAACGTATTCGAAGCTGCGCCAGATAAGGATTCTCTTATGCTGGCGGACGCCGATACCGACGAGGCCGCCGCTGAAGAAGCTGCTGCCGCGCTGGCTGCTGTGGAGACCGATATCGGTCGTACCACCGACCCTGTGCGCATGTATATGCGTGAAATGGGTACCGTCGAGCTGCTGACACGCGAAGGCGAAATCGAAATCGCCAAGCGTATCGAAGAGGGCATCCGTGAAGTGATGGGCGCAATCGCGCACTTCCCAGGCACGGTTGACCACATTCTCTCCGAGTACACCCGCGTTACCACCGAAGGTGGCCGCCTGTCCGACGTCCTGAGCGGTTACATCGACCCGGACGACGGCATTGCGCCGCCTGCCGCCGAAATACCGCCGCCTGTCGATCCCAAAGCCGCGAAAGCGGACGACGAGACCGACGACGACGAGGCTGAAGCCAGCACCGACGACGAAGAAGAAGTCGAAAGCGGCCCGGATCCGATCATCGCAGCCCAGCGCTTTGGCGCAGTCTCCGATCAGATGGAACTGGCGCGCAAGGCCCTGAAGAAGCACGGTCGTGGCAGCAAGCAGGCAACCGCCGAACTGCTGGCCCTGGCTGAGCTGTTCATGCCGATCAAGCTGGTGCCCAAGCAATTCGAAGGCCTGGTTGAGCGGGTTCGTAGCGCCCTTGAGCGTCTGCGTGCACAAGAGCGTGCGATCATGCAGCTCTGTGTCCGTGATGCGCGCATGCCGCGTGCCGACTTCCTGCGCCAGTTCCCGGGCAATGAAGTTGACGAAAGCTGGACCGACGCACTGGCCAAGGGCAAAAGCAAATACGCTGAAGCCATTGGTCGCTTCCAGGCCGACATCGTTCGTTGCCAGCAGAAGCTGACTGCATTGCAGACCGAAACCGGTCTGACGATTGCCGAGATCAAGGACATCAACCGTCGCATGTCGATCGGCGAGGCCAAGGCCCGCCGCGCGAAGAAAGAGATGGTTGAAGCGAACTTGCGTCTGGTGATCTCCATCGCCAAGAAGTACACCAACCGTGGCCTGCAATTCCTCGACCTGATCCAGGAAGGCAACATCGGCTTGATGAAAGCGGTGGACAAGTTCGAATACCGTCGTGGCTACAAGTTCTCGACTTATGCCACCTGGTGGATCCGTCAGGCGATCACTCGCTCGATCGCCGACCAGGCCCGCACCATCCGTATTCCGGTGCACATGATCGAGACCATCAACAAGCTCAACCGTATTTCCCGGCAGATGTTGCAGGAAATGGGTCGTGAACCGACCCCGGAAGAGCTGGGCGAACGCATGGAAATGCCTGAGGATAAAATCCGCAAGGTATTGAAGATCGCTAAAGAGCCGATCTCCATGGAAACCCCGATCGGTGATGACGAAGACTCCCACCTGGGTGACTTCATCGAAGACTCGACCATGCAGTCGCCAATCGATGTCGCCACCGTTGAGAGCCTTAAAGAAGCGACGCGCGACGTACTGTCCGGCCTCACTGCCCGTGAAGCCAAGGTACTGCGCATGCGTTTCGGCATCGACATGAATACCGACCACACCCTTGAGGAAGTCGGTAAGCAGTTTGACGTGACTCGCGAGCGGATCCGTCAGATCGAAGCCAAGGCGCTGCGCAAGTTGCGCCACCCGACGAGAAGCGAGCATTTGCGCTCCTTCCTCGACGAGTGATCACAAAACCCCCAGGCCCTGGCCTGGGGGTTTTGCTTTGTGCAGATTAAATCTCCCCCGCTTTACCCCCCCTCGCAATGCCCGTCTACACTCGAAACATTCCCCGTGCCATAACGAGACCGTTATGCCCAGACTGCCGGCCGTGCTACTGCTGTCGCTGCTGACCTGGACCGCAACGGCTGGCGCGTTGACTCTCACCGATGAAGAGCATGGCTGGTTGGCGGCCCACCCAGAATTGCGCCTGGGCGTTGATGCTTCGTGGCCGCCGTTTGAATACCGCGATGAAGACGGCCGCTACCAGGGCCTGGCCGCCGACTATGTGCGGCTGATCCAGGAACGCCTGGGCATCAAGATCAGACTGATCGAGCCCGCCAACTGGAGCGCGCTACTGGAGCAGGCCCGGAACAACCAGCTCGACCTGTTGCCAGGGATTATGTCCACCCCGGAGCGTCAGGGTTTCCTGGCATTTTCCCGGCCTTACCTCGACTTCCCCATCGTCATTCTTGCCCATGAAGGCGGTGCCCAACCCCGCTCCCTCAAGGACCTGTATGGGCTGAAGATCGCGGTGGTGGAGAACTATGCCCCCCACGAATTGCTGCGCACCCACCATCCCGACCTGAACCTGGTAGCGATGCCCAACGTCAGTTCGACGTTGCAGGCCCTGGCCACTGATGAGGTAGACGCCGTAGTCGGAGACCTGGCCTCCAGTGTCTGGAGCCTGCGCCAGCTCAAGCTCGACGGTTTATACGTCAGCGGCGAAACACCGTATCGCTACCAACTGGCAATGGGCGTGCCCCGCCAGAACAAAATGCTGATAAGCATTCTGGATAAAGTACTCGCCGACCTGAGCCCCAGCGAAATCAACGAGATCCAGGAACATTGGGTCGGCAATGTCATCGATCATCGGGCCTTCTGGGCCGACTTGCTGCTCTACGGCCTGCCTGCCGTGCTGCTGTTGAGCACCGTGCTGGCCATCGTGATCCGAATCAACCGCCGGCTCAGCTCGGAAATTTCCCGCCGGGTAGCCCTGGAGCAAGAGCTGCGCAGCAGCGAATACCATTACCGTGGCCTGGTGGAAAGCCTGTCGGCCATCGCCTGGGAAGCGGACATCGCTGACTTCACCTACAGCTATGTGTCACCCCATGCCGAGGAACTGCTGGGCTATCCACGGGCTCACTGGCTGATCCCGGGCTTCTGGCGCAACATCATCCACCCCGCCGACCTGACCCGCGCCGAAGCCTTCTGCCAGCGTGAAACCCGCGCCAACCGCGACCACAGCATCGACTACCGAGTGATCACCGCCGACGGTCGTTGCCTGTGGGTCAGGGACATTGTCAGCCTGATCAAGCATGGGCATGAGCCGGTCATGCGTGGGCTGATGATCGACATCAGCGAGGCCAAGCGCACGGAGGAAGCGCTACAACTTTCGCAGGAGAAATTCGCCTCGGTGTTCCAGCAATGCCCGGACATATTGGTGATCGCCCGCTTGTCCGATGGCTGCTTGCTGGAGGTCAACAAGGCCTTTGAGGACCAGATTGGCCTGAGCGCCGCCGAGGTCATCGGCAAGACCGCCACCGAGCTGAATATCTGGGGCATCCAGGGCGTGGGCCCCAACCTGCTCAAGCGCGTACAGACCACCAGCATTCGCAACCTGGAGATGCCGTTCCTGCGCAGTAACGGCCAGGCGTTTACCGGGCTGATTTCTGCCGAACCCTTCCAGCTCGATGCGACCGAAGCGTTGGTGGTCGTGGTGCGGGACATCACCCAACTGAAAGAAACCCAACAACTGTTGCAAACCTCCGAAGAGAAGTTCGCCAAGGCCTTCCATGCCTCGCCCGACGGCTTATTGCTGAGTCGCCAGCGCGATGGCCTGCTGCTGGAAGTCAACGAAGGCTTTAGCCGTATCACTGGTTTCAACAGTGCAACGTCCCTGGACCAATCGACCCTGGACCTGGGCATCTGGGTGGACTTGAACGAACGCAAGCACATGCTTGACCTGCTGCAGCGCGACGGCCTGGTGCGTGATTTCGTCTGCCATATCCGGCGCAGTGACGGCCAAATTCGCCTGTGCGAAGTGTCCAGTCGCCCACTGCCCATTGGCGACGAAGACTGCATGCTGACCATCGCCCGGGACATCACCGAACGCCAGTTGATGCAGGAAAAACTGCAACAGGCTGCGACGGTTTTCGAAAGCACCGCCGAAGGCGTGTTGATCACCGATACCCGGCAGAACATCAGCGCCGTCAACCGCGCCTTCAGCGAAATCACCGGCTACAGCGAAGCCGAAGCCCTCGGCCACACCCCGCGCCTGCTGGCCTCCGGGCTGCACGACAGCGCGTTCTACGCCGCCATGTGGCACCAACTGACGGCCAACGGCCATTGGCAAGGCGAGATCTCCAACCGACGCAAGAACGGCGAGCTGTATCCCAGTTGGCTGACCATCAGCGCGGTGCGCAACCCCGACCAGTCAATCACCCACTTCGTCGCGGTGTTTGCCGACATCTCCAGCCTCAAGCACGCCCAGGCGCGGCTCGACTACCAGGCACATCACGACCCGCTCACCGGCCTGCCCAACCGCACTCTGTTTGAAAACCGCCTGCAAACCGCCCTCAACAATCAACCGGGAACGGCCAGCCAGGGTGCGGTGCTGTTTCTCGACCTCGACCGCTTCAAGCACATCAACGACAGCCTCGGCCACCCGATTGGCGACCTGCTGCTCAAAGACATCGCCGTGCGCCTCAAGGAACAACTGCGCGATATCGACACCGTGGCCCGCCTGGGCGGTGACGAATTCATCATCCTGCTGCCCGGCCTGCAACAAGCCAGCGACGCCCAACACCTGGCCAATAAACTGCTGGCCTGTTTCACCCTGCCCTTCCAGGCAGGCGAACACGAGTTTTTTATCAGCGCCAGTATCGGTACCAGCCTCTATCCGCAGGACGGTATCGACGTCGCCACCCTGGTCAAAAACGCCGATGCCGCCATGTATCGCTCCAAAGCCAAGGGCCGCAACCGGGTCGAACGCTACACCCAGGACCTGACCGCC
The DNA here is from genome assembly GCF_900004755.1 of Pseudomonas sp. 25 R 14. Lineage (NCBI taxonomy): Bacteria > Pseudomonadati > Pseudomonadota > Gammaproteobacteria > Pseudomonadales > Pseudomonadaceae > Pseudomonas > Pseudomonas sp. 25 R 14. The sequence continues at coordinate 57,922 of NZ_CVTS01000028.1, forward strand.
CAGGCCAACGAGCGCGTCGCCCTCGAACACGAACTGCGCCGGGCCATCGAGCGCGAAGAACTGTTTCTGTATTACCAGCCGAAATGGAGCCTGGAAACCCAACAACTGATCGGCGCCGAAGCACTGATCCGCTGGCGCCATCCGACATTTGGCGATGTGCCTCCCGAGCACTTCATCGCCCTGGCCGAAGAGAACGGCATGATCCTGCAAATCGGCGACTGGGTCCTGGAACAGGCTTGCCGCCAACTGCACCTGTGGCGCAAATCCTATGACGACTTTGGCCCGCTCTCCGTCAACCTCGCCGGCGCCCAACTGCGCCACCCCAACCTGCTGGGGCGCATCGAGCAACTGCTGCAGGACAACCGCCTGGAACCGGGCTGCCTGCAACTGGAAATCACCGAAAACTTCATCATGAGCCAGGCCGAAGAAGCCCTGGAAGTGCTGCATCAACTCAAGCGCCTGGGCGTGCAACTGGCCATCGACGACTTTGGCACCGGCTACTCATCCTTGAGCTACCTCAAGCGCCTGCCCCTGGATTTCCTGAAAATCGACCAATCCTTTGTCCGCGGCCTGCCGGACGACCCCCACGACGCCGCCATCGTGCGCGCCATCATCGCCCTGGGCCACAGCATGCAATTCACCATCATCGCCGAAGGCGTGGAAACCCCCGCCCAGCAAGCCTTCCTCACCGCCGAAGGCTGCGAACAAATGCAAGGCTACATCGTCAGCCTGCCCCTCCCCGCCGACATCTTCGCCGCGACCTTCCTTCACATGACCCATTCGGATTTTTCGGATAGCACAGTGGAGAAACCATCGTTATAATCCGCGACCTACTGAGGGCCTATAGCTCAGTTGGTTAGAGCAGGGGACTCATAATCCCTTGGTCGTAGGTTCGAGTCCTACTGGGCCCACCAACTCCAAAGCCGCGCATTGCGCGGCTTTCGTGTTTCTGGATGGACCACCGCAGATACAGTCTGAATCCCCTCGGCCTAACGTCTCCAAAACCGACGCGCTCGATGAGTTGTTAGCGGGGAGTTGGCTTCTGGCGATGAGCCCCATGCAGACGTCAAATTCCACGGGGCCTCACATCAAAGACTGTTTGCATCTTAGTCACCGCTTGTAGAAAATCGTCGTCTTTTTGCACGAATGGATACGCGCATGAAGTTCGAGAAGACCACGCAGTACAGGTCCGAGGAAGGGATCGTCTTCAATCTGTCTCAAATCACCCTCATGGAAAGCGACCGAGGTCGCCTGCGCGAGCTGCACTTTGGCGAAGCGAAACGCGCCCATTACCAAGTCAACAGCATGGTCGTCGATATGTACGACCGAATGCAGACTCGAAACCTGCCATGCCTGCTGACAGTCTGCATTTCCAATCCCCTCATCCGGCAGCAGGCCGATGCTATCAACACTCTGCGCGGCAACGCCGCCAAGGGAATTGCTGCGGCCTCAGGTGGCGTTGCCGGGAAGGTAGGTGCGTTCGGTGGGCCGCTCATTGGCTGGGCTTCAGGTGCAGTCGTGACGACAGGTGTCAACTGGTACCTCAAAGGGGCCCTGCCGAACCTGCATGCAGGTGACGTGCTGGTCAGCATCGAGGGAGAGGTCCATGGCGGGATTGGCCCACAGCGCTCTGTCGTGACGCTGGTCATCAAGGTCTGAGGAACTGCACATGCCCTACATCATGCAAACTGTCGTCCTTCTGGTGCTGGGCGCGATCCTCGTTCAGTTTCTGAAACCATACCCGCTGCGCAAGTGGCTGGGTTTGGCGCTGCTGGCAACGGGCTTGGTCAGCCTCTTCAAGGTGGGTGAGCAGCAGGCGCTGGGCTTTGATCTGGAGCTGCTAGCACTGCTGGCCGTGCCGCTGGGCGTAGTGCTTTTCCTGACGCGGCGGCGGTTCACGGAGGGGGACTGAAGCCCTGGCACGATTTCTCGGTGCCGTCTCTGGTACTCAGCTTGAACAACCTTCTCAAAATTACGCTTAACACCACGTATTACAGGGCCTCCAGCGGGTTCGAGTCCTACTGGGCCCACCCTCTTTAAAAGCCGCGCACTGCGCGGCTTTTGCGTTTCTGGCGGTCGCCCTAAGCACCCGCGAACACGAGCCTGTAACATGCTCCCTCATTGCCACCCACGCCGGAGCCCATCTTGTCCGCCACCCGCCCTCCCGTCCTCGATGAAATCGACCGCCAGTTGATCGCAGCCTTGCAGATCAATGCCCGTGAAAGCGTGGCCATGCTCGCTCGGCAATTGGGGATTGCCCGCACCACCGTGACCTCGCGCCTGGCGCGCCTGGAAAAGACCCAGGTGATCACCGGCTATGGCGTGCGCCTTGGTCAGCGTGTGGTGGATGGTGGGTTGCAGGCGTATGTGGGGATTACCGTGCAACCGCGTTCCGGCAAGGAAGTGCTGCGTCGCCTCAGCGCCATGGCGCAGGTCCAGCAGCTGTGTGCGGTCAGTGGTGAGTTTGATTATGTGGCCTGGCTGCGCACCGACTCGCCGGAACAGCTGGATCAGTTGCTGGACCAGATCGGCAGTGTCGATGGGGTGGAAAAGACCACCACTTCGATCATCCTCAGTAACAAACTGGATCGCGGACAACCAGTTTGACCACCAATATCGTCACTTCGACTGAAAACAATTCAATTCGACGACACATTGCGTCTTATTAACGAGCGCTACGCTCCCTAGAATGGCTGCCATCTTTTCCTATACTCAACGGGTCGTGCCCCGTCGAGTTGCCAGCAAGGTCAGCCATGAACGCCACCCACAAGAACAATCGCCACCCTGCAGACGGTAAAAAGCCCATCACTATCTTTGGCCCGGATTTCCCGTTCGCCTTCGATGACTGGATTGAACACCCGGCTGGACTGGGCAGTATTCCCGCCGCCAACCACGGGGCCGAAGTGGCGATTGTCGGCGCAGGTATCGCCGGGCTGGTGGCCGCCTACGAGTTGATGAAGCTCGGTCTCAAGCCAGTGGTGTATGAAGCCTCGAAAATGGGTGGGCGCTTGCGCTCCCAGGCGTTTGAAGGGGCCGAAGGCATCATCGCGGAGCTGGGTGGCATGCGCTTCCCGGTGTCGTCGACGGCGTTCTACCACTATGTGGACAAGCTGGGCCTGGAAACCAAGCCATTCCCCAACCCGTTGACACCGGCCTCCGGCAGCACCGTGATCGACCTGGAAGGCCAGACTCATTACGCACAGAAAATCTCCGACCTTCCTGCGCTGTTCCAGGAAGTGGCTGACGCCTGGGCCGACGCCCTGGAGGCCGGCTCGCAGTTCGGAGATATCCAACAGGCAATTCGCGACCGTAACGTGCCACGGCTCAAGGAGCTGTGGAACAAGTTGGTGCCGCTGTGGGACGACCGCACCTTCTATGACTTCGTCGCCACCTCCAAGGCGTTTGCCAAACTGTCGTTCCATCACCGCGAAGTGTTTGGCCAAGTGGGTTTCGGCACGGGTGGCTGGGATTCGGACTTCCCCAACTCGATGCTGGAAATCTTCCGCGTGGTGATGACCAACTGCGACGACCACCAGCACCTGGTGGTCGGTGGCGTGGCGCAAGTGCCCATGGGTATCTGGCGCCATGTGCCTGAGCGTTGTGCACACTGGCCGCAAGGCACCAGCCTCAGCTCCCTGCACCATGGCGCGCCACGGGCCGGGGTCAAGCGCATTGCCCATGCGGCCGACGGGCGTTTCGCGGTGACCGACAACTATGGCGACACTCGTGAATACGCCGCCGTGTTGACCACCTGCCAGAGCTGGCTGCTGACCACCCAGATCGAATGCGACGAGAGCCTGTTCTCGCAAAAAATGTGGATGGCCCTGGACCGTACGCGCTACATGCAGTCGTCGAAAACCTTTGTCATGGTTGACCGGCCTTTCTGGAAAGACAAAGACCCGCAAACCGGCCGCGACCTGATGAGCATGACCCTCACTGACCGCCTGACCCGCGGCACCTACCTGTTCGACAACGGCGACGACAAGCCCGGGGTCATTTGCCTGTCCTATTCGTGGATGAGCGACGCGCTGAAAATGCTCCCGCAGCCCATCGATAAACGAGTGAAGCTGGCCCTCGACGCGCTGAAAAAGATCTACCCGAAAGTCGACCTCAAGGCGCGCATCATTGGCGACCCGATCACCGTTTCCTGGGAGGCCGATCCGCATTTCCTCGGCGCATTCAAGGGCGCGTTGCCGGGCCACTACCGCTACAACCAGCGGATGTATGCGCACTTCATGCAAAAGGACATGCCGGCCGAGCAGCGCGGGATTTTCATCGCTGGCGACGATGTATCCTGGACACCTGCCTGGGTCGAAGGCGCAGTGCAGACCTCACTGAACGCGGTTTGGGGCATCATGAACCACTTCGGTGGCAGCACTCACCCAGAGAACCCGGGACCGGGGGATGTGTTCGATGAAATCGGCCCCATCGCCCTGGCCGAATAAGGAGTCAAGCCATGCGTGTCGCCCTGTATCAATGCCCGCCATTGCCGCTGGATGTCGCTGGCAATCTCAAGCGTCTGCATAGCGTCGCCCATGAAGCGTGCGATGCCGACGTGCTGGTGCTGCCGGAGATGTTCCTCACCGGCTACAACATCGGTGCAGAAGCGGTGGGGGCGCTGGCCGAAGCGCAGGACGGGCCGTCGGCGCAGACCATTGCCGAACTGGCAAAGAACACCGGCCTGGCGATTCTCTATGGCTACCCGGAACGCACCGAGGACGGTCAGATCTACAATGCCGTGCAATTGATCGACGCCAATGGCCAGCGCCTGTGCAACTACCGCAAGACGCACCTGTTCGGCGACCTCGATCACTCGATGTTCAGCGCCGGCGGCGACGAATTCCCTGTCGTCGAGCTGAACGGCTGGAAGCTGGGACTCCTCATCTGCTACGACCTGGAGTTCCCGGAAAACACCCGACGCCTGGCCCTGGCGGGTGCCGAGTTGATCCTTGTACCGACGGCCAACATGGTGCCCTTCGACTTCATCGCCGACGTCACCGTCCGGGCACGGGCCTTTGAAAACCAGTGCTACGTGGCCTACGCCAACTATTGCGGGCATGAAGATCAGATCCAGTATTGCGGGCAAAGCAGCATCGCCGCGCCGAATGGCCAGCGTGTCGCCCAGGCGGGCCTCGATGAGGCGTTGATCGTCGCCACCCTCGACCGCCAGCTGATACACGACGCGCAAGCCGCCAATCACTACCTGGCGGACCGTCGCCCCGAGCTTTATGCAGCGTTGCACAAGCACTGACGGCCGCGCTTTGCGCTAGCATAGGCACTTCCTACGTTCTGGAAGTGTCCATGCCTGTGCCGGCCCACCCTCATCACCTGCAACTGACCCTGGCCAATGGCCTGCGGGTTTCCCTGCGTCATGCCCCACATCTGAAGCGCTGTGCAGCAGCCTTGCGGGTAGCGGCCGGCAGCCATGACGTGCCGCTGGCCTGGCCGGGGCTGGCACACTTTCTGGAGCACCTGCTGTTTCTTGGCACCGAGGCTTTTCCTGCATCTGATGGCTTGATGGCCTACGTGCAGCGCCACGGTGGGCAGGTCAACGCCAGCACCCGCGAGCGCACCACTGACTTTTTCTTCGAAGTGCCCAAGCAGGTATTGGGCGAAGCGCTGCAACGCCTGGCCGATATGCTCGCTCAGCCGCGCCTGGCCATGGACGATCAACTGCGCGAGCGTGAAGTGCTGCAGGCAGAATTTGTCGCCTGGTCCCAGGATGCCGAGGCACAACATCAGGTTGCGCTACTCGAAGGCCTCGCTGCCGGGCATCCGCTACGGGGTTTCCATGCGGGCAATCGCGACAGCCTGCCGGTTCCACACGAGGACTTTCAACAAGGGTTGCACACGTTTTACCAAGGTTTCTATCACACCGGGCAGATGACCTTGAGCCTTGCCGGCCCACAGTCGCTGGAGGCGCTGCAAGTCCTGGCCCAGCGCTTTGGCGACAGCCTGCGCCCAGGGCCGCTGCGCCCACAGCAAGCACCACCGGCATTGATGAGCGGTGATAAACACCGCTACTCACACCTCGAAAAAAACCGCTTGCATCACATCATTGCCTGCAACACGCCCCGTGAAGCATTGCAGTTCCTTTGCACCTGGCTGAATGCTGCGGCGCCGGGCGGTTTGCTTGCCGAGTTGAAAACCCGCGGATGGGCGAGTGCGTTGCACGCCAAGGTGCTGTACGCGTTTGCCGGGCAGGCACTGCTGGATATTGAGTTCACCCTGGGGCCCAAAGGGGCGCAACAAGCCCCGGCAATCGAAGCACTGTTGAATGACTGGCTGAGCTTTTTTGCTCACAGCGATTGGACTGCGCTGCGTGCAGAGTACGCCCTGTTGGTCGCCCGCCAGCAGCAAACCCGGGGCGCCCTGGCCCTGGCACGGCAGGAAACGCCGCAGTTGTGCGAAGAGCATTGCCAGACCCTTCAGGCGATGCTGGATGCACAGCACCTGACGCCCGCCGAACAAGCCTGGAAGTTGCCGCCAGCCAATCCATTCCTGCAACAGGCATCCAAAGAGCAACGCCCCGGACTGATTCGCGGCCAGACCAGCGCCCATCGCGGGTTACGGACCTTTGCCCAGGATCGCTCCCGTGGCAGACGGGACCTGCCAGCCCTGACGTTCAGCAGAGCATTGCCAGACGACAATGACGAAGGCGCCCTTTACCTGCGCTGGCAGTTCGATTCATCCGAGCATGGAGCGTTTTTCCCACGCTTGGCCAGCAGCCTCCAGCCGCTGCGAGAAAACGCCCGTCAGGCCGGCGTGGAAATATCCTTCGAGGCCATAGGCAATGACTGGCTCCTGAGGATGACCGGGCTGCATGAGCCCATGCCACTCATCGTCGAACAACTGGCACGCGACCTGGCTCAACCCGACGCGAGCCTTTGGCAAGAGACGCCTGCCAGCCCGGCACCACAGATGGCCATTCGCGAATTGCTCAAGGCATTGCCGGCCTCTACTGCGGACACCGGGCTCATCGCTGATCTCAACGTGTTACCCGACCTGTGGGCCACCGCCCACTGGCAAGGCCTGGGCGTCGGCCTGCCGGCCGCCTGTGAAATGGCGATCAAAAGTGCGGCGGCACGCCTGCCCGGACAATGCGCCGACGTTGAACACAAGACCCAGCCCATCAACGGCCAACATCGCTGGCAAACAGTAAACACCGCTGGCGATGAAGCCGCCTTGCTGCTGTTCTGCCCGGCACCGAGCCAGTCTCTCGCCGACGAGGCCGACTGGCGATTGCTCGCCCACCTGGCCCAGACCCCGTTCTACCAGCGCCTGCGCGTCGAGCTGCAAGTGGGCTACGCCGTATTCAGCGGTATCCGACAGCTCAATGGGCAAACCGGCTTGCTGCTTGGCGTACAGTCGCCCAGCGTGGCGCTTGAGGGGTTGCTCACTCACATCCGGGCCTTCCTCATGCAACTGCCGGCCTTGATCAATGCCGACGAGAACATGGGCAACGCGGCCCTGGCCGAGCAGTTTTCGCCACACGCACTGCCGATACCCCAAGCCGCCGAATGGCTCTGGCAGGCCCGCCTGGCAGGGCATGGCGCGGACTATCTTGAGCAGTTGCAACAGTTGATCCAGACCCGCACACGCCAGCAGTTGATCAACGCGGCGCAACAACTCAACCAAGCCGCCGGCGGCTGGCTCTGCCTGGCCAATGGGGCTGCGGTGGGCGATCCCTGGCAGCTATGAGCTGATCGTTGCTGATGCTGCAACAGGCTTTTTCCACCAAGACAGCGCTAGCTCGACGAGAAATGAGTAATATTCCCACACACATCTGAACATCTCCGCCTGGAGGTGGACTATATGTATTACTTGGTAGTAAACGTCCCATCCCTTCGTAGGAGTATGAATATGACTTGGTCCAAACCTGCTTACACTGATCTGCGTATCGGTTTTGAAGTCACCATGTACTTCGCCAGCCGCTGATTGCTTTTGTATTGCAATGCAACGCCTCGGCTCGCCGGGGCGTTTTTATTTTGAGTCTTGTGTGAAGGAGCGGCGATGTTTGTCCAGATTCTAGGTTCGGCTGCCGGTGGTGGGTTCCCACAGTGGAACTGCAACTGCGTGAACTGCGCCGGCTTTCGCGACGGCAGCCTGCGCGCCCAGGCGCGCACCCAATCGTCCATCGCCCTGTCCGACGATGGCGTGAATTGGGTGCTGTGCAACGCCTCGCCGGATATCCGCGCCCAATTGCAGGGCTTTGCGCCGATGCAACCGGGCCGAGCCCTGCGCGATACCGGGATTAGCGCAATCATCCTGATGGACAGCCAGATCGACCACACCACTGGCCTGCTCAGCCTGCGCGAAGGCTGCCCGCACCAGGTGTGGTGCACCGACATGGTCCATGAAGACCTGAGCACCGGTTTCCCATTGTTCACCATGCTGACCCACTGGAATGGTGGCCTGGATTGGCAGCGCATCGAGCTGGATACCAGCTTCACCGTCCCTGCCTGCCCCAACCTGCGCTTCACCCCGCTGCCCCTGCGCAGCGCTGCGCCGCCCTACTCGCCCCATCGGTTCGACCCGCACCCCGGTGACAATATCGGCTTGATCGTCGAAGACCTGCGCACCGGCGGCAAGCTGTTCTATGCCCCTGGCCTGGGCAAGGTCGACGCGCCGTTGCTGGAGATCATGGCAGGCAGCGATTGCCTGCTGGTGGACGGCACGATGTGGGATGACGATGAAATGCAACGGCGTGGCGTCGGCACCCGTACCGGCCGCGAAATGGGCCACCTGGCACAGAACGGCCCCGGCGGCATGCTGCAAGTGCTGGAGCAATTGCCCAAGCAGCGCAAGGTGCTTATCCACATCAACAACACCAACCCGATCCTCGACGAGGACTCGCCCGAACGGGCCGAGTTGGCGCGGCGCAACGTGGAAGTAGCCTACGACGGCATGAGCATCAAACTGTAGGAGCGAGCTTGCTCGCGAAAAACGTAAGAGCAACGCATTTATCCACAATGCCCACGTCATCGTTAACGACCATCGCGAGCAAGCTTGCTCCTACAACGGAGAGCCCCAATGACCGATACACCGCTGACCCCCGCCGAGTTTGAACAGGCCTTGCGAGCCAAAGGCGCCTTCTACCATATCCATCACCCCTACCACGTGGCGATGTATGAAGGCCGCGCCACCCGCGAGCAGATCCAAGGCTGGGTCGCCAACCGGTTCTACTACCAGGTGAATATCCCACTGAAGGACGCCGCGATCCTTGCCAACTGCCCGGATCGGGAAGTCCGCCGCGAGTGGATCCAGCGCCTGCTCGATCATGACGGCGCCCCCGGCGAAGACGGCGGCATCGAAGCCTGGCTGCGCCTGGGCCAGGCGGTGGGCCTGGACCCGGATCAACTGCGCTCCCAGGAGCTGGTGTTGCCCGGCGTGCGGTTTGCCGTCGATGCCTACGTCAACTTCGCCCGCCGGGCCAGTTGGCAAGAAGCAGCCAGCAGTTCGCTGACCGAGCTGTTTGCCCCACAGATCCACCAATCGCGCCTCGACAGCTGGCCCCAGCATTACCCGTGGATCGATCCTGCCGGCTATGAGTATTTCCGCACCCGCCTGGGCCAAGCCCGACGGGATGTCGAGCACGGGCTGGCGATCACGCTTGCGCACTATACCAGCCGCGCCGGCCAGGAGCGGATGCTGGAGATTCTCCAGTTCAAACTCGACATTCTTTGGAGCATGCTCGATGCCATGAGCATGGCCTACGAACTGAACCGCCCGCCCTATCACAGCGTGACTGCGCAGCGGGTCTGGCATAAAGGGATCACCCTATGAGTTTCGACCGCAGCAAAAAACCGACCTGGCGCCAGGGCTACCGCTACCAGTACGAGCCGGCGCAGAAGGGCCATGTGTTGCTGTACCCCGAAGGCATGATCAAGCTCAATGACAGCGCCGCGTTGATTGGTGGCTTGATCGACGGAGAGCGCAGTGTGGCGGCCATCATTGGCGAGCTGGAGCAGCAATTCCCCGGCGTACCCGAACTCGGTGAAGACATCGAGCAATTCATGGAGGTGGCGCGTGCAGAGCACTGGATCGAACTTGCCTGAAAAGCCCGAGATTGGCCTGCCGCTATGGTTGCTTGCCGAGCTGACCTATCGCTGCCCGTTGCAGTGCCCGTACTGCTCCAACCCGCTGGACTTCGCCGAGCAGGGCAAAGAGTTGAGCACCGAACAGTGGATCAAGGTGTTTCGCGAGGCCCGGGAAATGGGCGCGGCACAACTGGGGTTTTCCGGTGGTGAGCCGCTGGTGCGCCAGGACCTCGCCGAACTGATCAGCGAAGCGCGCAAGCTGGGGTTCTATACCAACCTGATCACCTCCGGTATCGGCCTGACCGAGCAAAAGATCAGCGACTTCAAGAAGGCGGGCCTGGACCATATCCAGATCAGCTTCCAGGCCAGCGACGAACAGGTGAACAACCTGCTGGCCGGCTCCAAAAAAGCTTTCGCGCAGAAGCTGGAAATGGCCCGGGCGGTCAAAGCCCATGGCTATCCGATGGTGCTGAATTTCGTTACCCACAGACACAATATCGACAAGATCGATCGCATCATCGAGCTGTGTCTCGCCCTTGAAGCAGATTTTGTCGAACTCGCTACCTGCCAGTTCTACGGCTGGGCGCAACTCAATCGCGTTGGCCTGCTGCCAACCCAGGAACAACTGACCCGCGCCGAACGCATCACCAACGAATACCGCGCCAAGCTGGAAGCCGAAGGGCATCCGTGCAAGCTGATTTTCGTCACGCCGGACTATTACGAGGAACGCCCAAAGGCCTGCATGAATGGTTGGGGCAGCATCTTTCTGACAGTCACACCAGACGGCACCGCCCTACCTTGTCACGGTGCCCGACAAATGCCGGTGCAGTTTCCCAATGTGCGCGATCACAGCATGCAGCACATCTGGTACGACTCGTTTGGTTTCAACCGCTTTCGTGGTTATGACTGGATGCCCGAGCCCTGCCGCTCGTGCGACGAGAAGGAAAAGGACTTCGGCGGTTGCCGCTGCCAGGCGTTCATGCTCACGGGGGATGCCAGCAATGCTGACCCGGTGTGCAGCAAATCCGCCGACCACGGCATCATCCTTAATGCCCGTCTTGAAGCCGAACACGCCACGCAGACCATCGAGCAACTGGCTTTTCGCAATGAGCGAAACTCCCGGCTGATCGCCAAAGGCTGACCGATCAGCGCTTGGCGATGATGTACACCGCATGCACGATGCCTGGGATGTAGCCGCACAGGGTCAACAGAAGATTCAGCCAGAACGCGCCGGCGAAACCCACTTGCAGGAACACACCCAGTGGCGGCACCAGAATGGCGATGATGATACGAATGATATCCATGGGTTCAGCTCCGAAAAATCGGCTCGTGTGAGCCGTACAGCTAATCGACCCTGGGCGTGCGCGAGGGTTCAGTAGAATCTGGCACGGGGCCATCTTCCTCAGGCAAGGATATCCAACCCATGCTTTTGCACGATACTCAGCAACTTGAGCGCCATGCCGCTGGGCTGCTTCTCACCGGATTCCCATTGCTTGACTGTCGAGGCGCTGGTGTTCAGGTAACGGGCGAACACCGGTTGGCTGACATGACTGCGCTCGCGCAGTTGCTTGATCTGGTCGGCAGGTATCTGTGCCGGTACAGGCGCAATGCACAGCTCATCGAATTCACGAAGGGTGGTCTTGCTGATGGCGCCAATCGAATGCAGCGCGCTGGCCGATTGGTGAATGGACTCCAGCGCTTGGCTTTCATATTTTCTGGTCATGATGTATCTCCACAAACTCCCTGAGATCCAGTAATTGCTGGATCTGTATTTCGTTTAAGCCTTCATAGGCCTTTGCCAACGCCCGAAACCCAGTCAATTCCTTGTGACTGATATTGCTTTGATCTTGCTTGGCGAACAGAAACTGGTAAACCCAGTAATGCCTGCCCTTCGCCAGGACGATGGAACGATGCCGGTTGTGATTGAGGCGTTTCTTCCAGACTCCACCGCCCAGATTGTCCGCCTGGCCCCTGAGCATTTCGCCAAATGCCTCTCCTAATTCCGAATCGCAGATCCAGGCCTTGCTGGCGGCATCAGCAAAATGCCGGCTTTTGAATAGTCGCAGCTTCATAGGCATCCCTTCCCCATAAACATACCACCCAGTGGTACAGATTAGAAATAGGGCTCACAAAAAATCTTTGCGCCCTACCGGCACTCCCTGCCGGTGCTCGCTAAAAAGCCATTTTTCTCGATAAGCCTCAAGCATCCTTTTCAATCCAGAAATGACACACAAAAAAACGCCCCCAGCCAAAAAAATCAAGCTGGAGGCGCTGCGTATACCGCGAGACGGTTCAGGAAAAAGGGTTAAACCGCGATGCCCTTGCGGCATTGCAGTTGGGCGCTGTGCACGCGGGAGAATGCGCGAGCCAGGCGCAGTAGCATTTCGTCGATATTGCTCTTGCTTAACGTCAGTGCCGGGGTAAAGCGCAGGCAGTTGGGTTGTGGGGCATTGAGGATAAGGCCCTCATAAAGCGCCGCTTTTACCACCGCATCTGCCGAATCATCTGACAAGCTCAGGCCCAACAACAGGCCATGCCCTCGCAGTTCGCCCTGGCCGTAGCGGTGGGCAAGGCGCGCCAGGCCTTCGCCCAAGTACTGGCCGGTATCACGCACGTGTTCGAGGAAGTCGTGGCTCAGCACGCTTTCGAGCACGGCAACTCCAGCAGCAGCCATCAGGGCATTGCCGTGATGGGTACCTTCCAGCTCACCCAGTTCAAAGCAGCAGGCTTTGCCGCGAGCCAGCAGGGCAGCCAATGGCACCCCACCGCCCAATCCCTTGCCCAGGGTGACGATGTCGGCGCGCACGCCGTAGCGTTGTTCGGCCAGCAAGGTGCCGCAGCGGCCCATCCCGGTCTGCACCTCGTCGAGAATCAACAAAATGCCCAGCTCCCGACACAAGCGCTCAACCCCCTTGAGATAATGCTCGGTGGCCGGGATGACACCGGCTTCGCCCTGGATCGGCTCCAGCATGATCGCCACGGTTTGCGCATCGACTGCGGCATGCAAGGCTGGCAGATCGTTGAACGGTACATGGCAAAAGCCCGGCAGTTGCGGTTCGAAACGATTGTCACCAGCCCCCGCCGAGGCCGCCAGCGTGGTCAGGCTGCGGCCGTGGCAGGCGTTGCTCGCGGTGATGATTCGATAGGCTCCGCCCCGGTGCACTTGGCCCCACTTGCGCGCCAACTTGATGGCCGCCTCGCAGGCTTCTGCACCGCTGTTGAGCAGGTAGGCCTGGTCGCTGCCGGTGCTGTGGCACAGGCGCTCCACCAGGTTCAATTGGCTGCGGTTGTGCAGCCCTATGCCGGGGTTGATCAGCGCCTGCGCCTGGTCGGCCAATGCGCGCACCAGTACCGAAGGGCTGTGGCCGAGGCTGTTGGCAGCACCGCCCTGGGTAAAGTCCAGGTAGGCACGGTCTTCGCTGTCCCACAGCCAGGAACCCTGGCCACGTACGAAAACCTGCGGCGGACGGGCCACGGTCGGCATCAGGGATTGGCTGGAAAGCTCATCGCGCAGCATCGAGGGTTTCGTGTCCAGTAGCAGATCATCCAGGCTGGGTGCCGGGCGGCGCAGGTTGAACAGGTTCATGCCTGCACACCCCACAGGCGGTTGGCAACCTCAGGTTGGCGGGAGCTCGGCCAGTGGTTTTTTGCCTTGCCTATGTAAACACCATCACTGTAAACGGTATTCATCGCGCGTCTTGGCCCTGTAAGCCCTTTGAATAGGCGCTAGACTAGGCGCCTTGAGGGCGTACAGCCATTTCGATTTTCCAGCTTTTTCGATAAGCGTTACTTATGGATTTCAAGCAACTGCGTTATTTCGTCGCGGTGTACGAAGAAGGCCATGTCGGCCGGGCCGCAGAGCGCCTGTCGATCTCCCAGCCGGCGCTGTCACAGCAGATCCGCCAGCTGGAGCAGCACCTGGACGTGAGCCTGTTCGAACGCAGCAGCAAGCGCCTGTTGCCGACCCTGGCCGCCCACACGTTGTACAACCACGCCCTGCCGTTGCTCGATGGCATGCAGCAAGCCGTCGAGGCCCTGCGACACTTCAAGGGCCAGGCGCTGCGTACCCTGGCCATCGGCGTGCTGCAAACCGTGCATACCAGCCTGGTGCCGCAGATGCTCGAACGTGTGCGTAAAGCCCAGCCACACTTGGTGGTGCAGATCTACGAACTGACGGGCCTGGAGATCGAACGCCGCCTGCTCAATGGTTCTCTGGACATTGGCATCAGTTACCTGCCCGCGCGTCAGCCCGGTCTGCACGGCGTATTGCTGTATGAAGATGAACTGAAAGTAGTCATCCCGGCTGACCATCCTTTGCGTGAATTCAAGAAGGTTTCCCTCAAGCAAGCGGCGGAGTTGCCCATGCTGTTACTGGGGGAAGAGTTCCAGGTCAGACAGATCTGGCAGGCGCAGTTGGCGAACCTGGGGCGCCGGCCACAGGTCCAGGCGGAACTGAACACCATGGTGGGGATTCTCGACAGCCTGCCCCATACCCGGCTGGCAACCGTTCTGCCCGGCCGCTCACAGGACGAACACAGCAGCCAGGCGCTCCTGTGGAAACCCTTGAGTGAGCCACGGGTACCGCTGAAGGTCGGATTGGTGTGCCGGGATATACAAAGGCAGCAGGCAACGCTTGAACTACTGCGCACCTTGCTCGAAGACGTGATGAATGGCCCGCATGGACCGGCGGCCACGGTAGACGGGCTGGCTTGAACTTTTTCACGGGCAATAAGAAAACCCCGCCGAAGCGGGGCTTTGCAGACTGTTTCCCTGACATCCATTTCACTCCGCCATCCTGGCAGAATCCTACGTGTCCCTGTTGTTGCTTTGCGCTTCCTGCGCGACGTCCATGTGAAGTAGATTAGCTGTGGATCCAATCTTGCGATAGAGGACGATTAGCAGCACGTCATGTAAGAGAATGCTTACACGCCCTCCCCGCTTAGAACTGTGCTTCGTCCAGCAAGAACAGCGATTCACTACCGGCCTTCACCGAGGCGCTCAGGGAGTGAATTCGCGGTAGCAGGCGGGCAAAGTAGAAGCGCGCCGTCCCCAGTTTGCTGGCGTAGAAATCTTCCTCGGTTTCTTTACCCAAGGCCGCCTTGGCCATCAGTGCCCACATGTAGGCGTAGGCCATGTAGCCAAAGGCGTGCAGATACTCCACCGAGGCCGCGCCGATTTCATTCGGGTTGGTCTTGGCGCGATCCAGCACCCAAGCGGTCAAGGTATCGAGCTCATCGACGGCAACACCCAGCGGTTGGGTGAACTCGGCCAGGTCGCTGCTTGCGGTGGCGATGAAATGGCGGATCTCATCGGCGAACAGGGTGTAGAACGCCCCGCCGCTGCCAACGATCTTGCGCCCCATCAAGTCCAGCGCCTGGATGCCGTTGGTGCCTTCGTAGATCTGGGTGATACGCACGTCACGCACCAACTGCTCCTGGCCCCACTCACGAATATAGCCATGGCCGCCAAAAATCTGTTGGCCGTGCACGGTGGTTTCCAGGCCCAGGTCCGTGAGGAACGCCTTGGAAACCGGGGTCAGCAGCGCCACCAGGTCATCCGCGCGCTTGCGGGTCGCGGCGTCTTCGCTGAACTTGGCGGTGTCCAGTTGCATCGCCACATAAGTGGAGAACGCACGACCGCCTTCGTTCGCCGCCTTCATGGTCAGCAACATGCGCCGCACATCAGGGTGGTTGATGATCGGGTCGGCGATCTTGTCCTTGGCCTTGGGGCCAGTCGGCGAGCGGCTTTGCAGGCGATCACGCGCGTATTCCACAGCGTTCTGGTAAGAGCGCTCGCCAGTCGCCAGCCCCTGGATGCCGACGCCCAGGCGCTCGTAGTTCATCATGGTGAACATCGCCGCCAGGCCACGGTTCGGCTCGCCCACCAGGTAGCCGACGGCTTCGTCGAAGTTCATCACACAGGTGGCGGAGGCCTGGATGCCCATCTTGTGTTCGATCGAACCACAGGTCACCGGGTTACGTGCCCCCAGGCTGCCATCGGCATTGACCATGAACTTGGGCACCAGGAACAGCGAAATGCCCTTGGGCCCCGCTGGAGCGTCCGGCAACTTGGCCAGCACCAGGTGGATGATGTTTTCGGTGAGGTCGTGTTCGCCACCGGTGATAAAGATCTTGGTTCCGCTGACCTTGTAGGAACCGTCCGCCTGAGGCTCAGCCTTGGTACGAATAATCCCCAGGTCGGTGCCGGCATGAGGTTCAGTCAGGCACATGGAACCAGCCCACACGCCCGAGTACATATTCGGCAGGTAGGTGGCTTTAAGTTCATCGCTGGCGTGGGTATTGATCGATACGCAGGCGCCGGACGTTAGCATCGGGTACAAGCCAAACGCCAGGCCCGATGAGTTGATCATTTCTTCAACCTGGGCCGACACGGCCTTGGGCATGCCCATGCCGCCGTAGGCCGGATCGCCACCTACGCCCACCCAGCCACCTTCGGCATAAGTCTTGTAGGCTTCGGGGAAGCCGGCCGGGGTGGTGACCACGCCGCTGTCCCAGCGGCAACCTTCCTCGTCCCCGTTGCGACTCAGCGGGGCGATGGTCTTGGCCGTGACTTTGCCAGCCTCTTCAAGGATTGCCTCGACGGTTTGGGCGTCGACGGTCTCGGCCAGGGCCGGCAATTGCGCCCACAGCTTGGCAACCTCGAATACTTCGTTGAGGACGAAGCGCATATCGCGCAGCGGCGCTTTGTAGTCAGCCATGGCAAACCTCGTAGGAACGTTAAAAGTGATTCGGTAGGATCGGTTTCACAGACCCTGAGTGTAACCGAACAACTTTTGTGACACATAGGGTCTGCTTGTGACCGACAAGTATTTTTCAGTCACGCAACCCTCACTCCTACCGCTACAGGGCGAACATCTCGGCAGGCAGACTCATCAAGCAATCACTGCCCGCCTCCACCGCCGCACGATGGGCACTGGTGCGCGGCAACAGACGCTTGAAGTAAAACTCGCAGGTCGCCAACTTGCCACGGGCGTAGTCCGCATCGCCCTGGCCTGCATCCAACTGCGCCTGGGCCACCAGCGCCATGCGTAGCCACAGGTAGGCATGGATGATGTAGCCGCTGTACATCAAGTAATCCAGGGCCGCAGCACCGACTTCATCGGGGTTTTTCATCGCGGCCATGCCGACCTTGGTCGTCAACTCGCCCCATTGCTGGTTCAACTCATTGAGCTGCGCGACCTGGGCCTTGAGTTGTGGATGCTCGGCATTCGCCGCACAAAACTTATGCACGATTTTGGTAAAGCCGCGCAGCAGCTTGCCTTGGCTGCCCAGCACCTTGCGCCCCAGCAAATCCAGGGCCTGGATGCCGTTGGTGCCTTCATAGATCGGTGCGATCCGACAGTCGCGCACCAACTGTTCCATGCCCCATTCGCGGATAAACCCGTGGCCGCCAAACACCTGCATGCCGTGGTTGGTCACCTCCAGGCCGGTTTCCGTCATAAAGGCTTTGCAGATCGGGGTGAGGAACGCCAACAGATCCTCAGCCTGCTGGCGCTGCTGCGGGTCGTCGCTCAGGTGCGCGGTATCCAGCAGTTGTGCGGTGAAGTACGTCAGGGCGCGGTTACCTTCATTGAAGGCCTTCATGGTCAGCAACATGCGCCGCACATCGGGATGCACGATGATCGGGTCCGCCGGTTTTTCCGGGGCCTTGGCGCCCGTCAGGGCGCGCATCTGCAGACGGTCGTTGGCGTACTTGATCGCGCCCTGGAAGCTCGCTTCACCCAGGCACAACCCCTGCATGCCCGTGCCCAGGCGCGCATGGTTCATCATGGTGAACATGCAGTTCAGGCCCTTGTTGGCCTCACCGATCAGGTAGCCCTCGGCACCATCGAAATTCAGCACGCAGGTGGCCGAGGCCTTGATCCCCATCTTGTGCTCGATGGAGCCGCAACTGACCCCATTGCGCGCGCCGGAATCGGCGAGGAACTTGGGCACGATAAACAGCGAAATCCCCTTGGTGCCAGCAGGCGCGTCCGGCAACTTGGCCAACACCAGGTGGATGATGTTTTCACTCATGTCGTGCTCGCCGGCAGAGATGAAGATCTTGCTACCGGTCACCGCATAGCTGCCGTTGGCCTGGGGCACAGCGCGGGTCTTGATGATGCCAAGGTCGGTGCCACAGTGGGCTTCGGTCAGGCACATGGTGCCTGTCCACTGTCCGGCGGTGAGTTTGCTCAGGTAGGTGTCTTTCTGCTCTGCGGTGCCGTGGGCGTGAATCGCCGACATGGCACCGTGGGTCAGGCCAGGGTACATGCCCCAGGAGGTGTTGCTGGAGCCGATCATCTCGCTGAGCACCAAGCCCAGGGAAGACGGCAGACCTTGGCCGCCGTAGGCCGGATCCGCTGCCAGGCCATGCCAGCCGCCCTCGACGTATTGCGCGAAGGCTTCCTTGAAACCTTTGGGTGTGGTCACCACGCCGTTGTCAAAATGGCAGCCCTCTTCATCACCTGGACGGTTCAACGGGGCCAGCACGTTTTCGCAGAACCGGGCGCCCTCTTCGAGGATCGCGCTGACCATATCCGGGCTGGCCTCGGTGGCCCCCAGGGCAGCGTAATGAGCAGGGAAGTCAAACACGTGATCGATCAGAAAGCGCATGTCGCGCAGGGGAGCTTTATAGGCAGGCATGGTGATGTCTCCGGCGGCAGATGGCTTCAACCTACTGCTGCCGATGGCCCTGGACAATCACTGTACAGGCGCTGAATACACCGCCATCACTCAACCGGCAGCGCCCTGCATACGCACCGCGCCACGGCGGTTCTGGCCGGCGGCCACCACGCAGTTACGCCCGGCGCCCTTGGCGTTGTACAGCGCCTGGTCCGCAGACTTGAGCACTTCTTCCGGGGTGCGTTGCTCGGCCTGGCGCTCGGCGACGCCGATGCTCACGGTCACCGACACGCTGGAATCACCGCCACCCGAACGGCGCTGACGCCCCTGGTGATCGTCCTGGGGGCGGTTGTCCTGGTTGCGCAACTTGATGTGGTAATTGGCGATGATCTCGCGAATTTCTTCCAGGTGCGGCAGGCATTCATCCAGGGTCTTGCCGGCAAACACCACGGCAAACTCTTCGCCGCCATACCGATAGGCCCGGCCACCGCCGCTGACTTTCGACAGCTTGCTGGCCACCAGCCGTAGCACCTGGTCGCCAACGTCGTGGCCGTGGGTGTCGTTGAAACGCTTGAAGTGATCGACGTCGCTCATCGCCAGCACATAGTTGCGCCCCAGGCGCTGCATGCGCTCGTTGAGGGCCCGGCGCCCCGGCAGGCCGGTGAGTTCATCGCGAAAGGCCATCTGATAGGCCTCATGGGCCACACCCGCGGCGATCATCAACATCACCTGGCTGCACATGATGTTCAGGGTGAACGGCAGGATAAAAGTCTGCGGCAACATCCAGAACATCCCCAGCAACCCCACCAACTGCGCGGCATGCAACGGCCGAGGCTCACGCCAGTACTGGGCTGCCAGTGCGACAAAACCCAGCAGGAACATCGGGTACGACAGCTGGATCAGACTCATCCACGCGCCATGCAACGCAGGCCAGCGAATCTCCGCCAGCCAGTTGAGCAACGGCCCCGGATAACTCTGCTCCAGGCCCAAGGCCACGCTGCCTACGGCAAGCAGCACCGCGCAGCGTGCGACAAAGTCGCGGAACAAGTGAGTCTTCTCCTGCCAGAGTGCATAGATGCTGAACAACATCGGCAGGAGCAGGCACACCAGATGAAACACCACGGCGGCGTCTTCACGCACGCGGCCATGGTCGCGGTAGAAATCCGTCTGGGTATCCAGCAAGAAGTAGGCGACGTACACGGTAATCATCAGGAACAGCTCACGCTGCCTGCGGTACACCGCGCAATAGGCACCGCCCAGCAGCAACACCAGGGTCGGCAGGACGTTGAACAAGGAGGTGAAGAAGACGTTGAGGTCCTTGACGTAAGCAGCCGACAACCCCGCCAGCAATAACAGCAACGATGGTAGGAAATGACTGAAACGTACAGCAGACGCGCGCGACAAGGGTAAAGCTCCGACCCACAAAAAAAGATGGCACAGTGCCTTCACTGTTCACAGTTAAGCACATTCAATGTGACCTGCATCACATTGCCATCACTGTAACGGCAGCAAGGCGTAATCCCTGAGCGTGCCACTCAGGTTTTTTCACCCGTCCACAAAAAAGCCGCCGCTCCCGAAAGAGCGGCGGCTTGGCAGTGAACCCGCCGGGGCTTAGTAGCCCAGGTCGAAGTTCTCTTCTTTCATGTCCATCAGGTTGTTGGCACCCGACAGCATGGTTGCTACGTGGGTGCGGGTACGCGGCAGGATGCGCTGGAAGTAGAAGCGCGCAGTCTGCAGCTTGGCGGTGTAGAAGCCTTCTTCGCTGGTGCCGGCAGCCAGTTTTTCGGCAGCCAGGCGCGCCATGTCGGCCCAGAAGTAAGCCAGGCAGGCATAACCGGAGTACATCAGGTAGTCCACGGAGGCGGCACCGACTTCTTCACGGTCCTTCATGGCAGCCATGCCGACCTTCATGGTCAACTCGCCCCATTCCTTGTTCAGTGCCGCCAGCGGTGCGACGAACTCGCTGACCGCTGCATTGCCTTCGTTGGCCTGGCAGAACTTGTGCACGATCTTGGTGAAGCCCTTGAGCGCTTCGCCCTGGGTCATCAGCACTTTACGGCCGAGCAGGTCCAGCGCCTGGATGCCGGTGGTGCCTTCGTACAGCATCGAGATGCGGCTGTCGCGAACGTTCTGCTCCATGCCCCACTCGGCGATGAAGCCGTGGCCACCGTAGATCTGTACGCCGTGGTTGGCGGATTCAAAACCGACTTCGGTCATGAACGCCTTGGCGATTGGAGTCATGAAGGCCAGCAGGCCATCAGCCTGTTTCTTGGCTTCGTCGTCGGTGCCGTACTTGACGATGTCCACTTGCTTGGCAGTGAAGTACACCATCGCACGGTTGCCTTCGGCGAAGGCTTTCATGGTCAGCAGCATACGACGCACGTCCGGGTGGACGATGATCGGGTCAGCGGCCTTGTCCGGCGCTTTCGGGCCAGTCAGGGAACGCATCTGCAGGCGGTCACGCGCATATTTCAGGCCACCCTGGAAACCGATCTCGGCATGGGACAGGCCTTGCAGCGCGGTACCCAGGCGAGCGGTGTTCATAAAGGTGAACATGCAGTTCAGGCCTTTGTTCGCCGGGCCGATCAGGTAACCGGTGGCCGCGTCGAAGTTCATCACGCAGGTGGCGTTGCCGTGGATGCCCATCTTGTGTTCCAGGGAGCCACAGGACACCGCGTTGCGCTCACCCACCGAACCATCGGCGTTGGGCAGGAACTTAGGCACGATAAACAGCGAAATACCTTTGGTGCCAGCCGGAGCATCCGGCAGGCGGGCCAGTACGATGTGGACGATGTTGTCGGCCATGTCGTGCTCACCGGCCGAGATGAAGATCTTGGTCCCGGAGACTTTGTAGGAACCGTCGGCCTGAGGCTCGGCCTTGGTGCGCAGCATGCCCAGGTCGGTGCCGCAGTGCGGTTCGGTCAGGCACATGGTGCCGGTCCACTCGCCCGAGACCAGTTTGGTCAGGTAGGCGTCTTGCTGCTCGGGGGTACCGTGCTCGGAAATGGTGTTCATCGCGCCATGGGACAGGCCTGGGTACATGCCCCACGACCAGTTGGCTTCACCGACCATCTCGCTGACAGCCAGGCCCAGGGATTCCGGCAGGCCTTGGCCGCCGTGCGCCACGTCGTGGGCCAGGCTCGGCCAGCCGCCTTCGACGAATTGCTTGTAGGCTTCTTTGAAACCAGTAGGGGTTTTAACGCCTGACTCGCTCCAGGTGCACCCTTCGATGTCACCGACGCGGTTCAACGGGGCCAGCACTTGCTCACAAAACTTGGCGCCTTCTTCGAGAATGGCGTCAACCATGTCTGGGGTAGCGTCCTGGCAAGCCGGCAGACTCTGATAGTGCGCTTCGTAGCCGAGCAGTTCGTCACGAACGAAGCGAATATCACGCAAGGGGGCCTTGTAGTCAGGCATAGCGATAAACCTCTGCTGATGAATCCTGGAATGAACAACCGCGTGGATTTGTTGTAGCGGTCAAACAGTTGTTTGAAACATACGTTTACGACCAATCCTTGTCAAGCGCCCAGCAGATGCCGTTTGTCATGACGTAGGTCAACGCCAGGCGCGACGAGGCCTGCAGCGTGATGCCGCACAGAATTTCAACGGGAGATAAATGTAGGAGCCGGCTTGCCGGCGATAGCGGTGTGTCTGGCACGCCGCAATCGCCGGCAAGCCGGCTCCTACAGGAGAATTGGGGGGGATCAGGCGTAGGTGTCGATCAACGTGCCGAGCATTTCGTCGGAAGCCTTGGCGACTTTCGCACCCAGCTCCACTTGAAGCTTGCCTTCAGCCAGTTCCACCATATTGCTTGCGGAGCTGGTCGGCTGGCCGCGATTGACCGCCTGCAAGCGGTCATTCTGCGCATCCGAAGGCTGGCTGGTGGCAGCACTGGCGATTTTGCCGGCGGCCTGGTCGACGCGGTTTTGCCCAGCCTGAATCGTGCTCAGGCCTGAATAAAACGCACTGCTTCCAGAGATTTCCATGGCGTGAACCTGCCTTGCAATAAATCGTGAATCCTTATTGAAGCAGACAATCTGGCAAAAGGCCCGTCAATAACACTAATGGCATAATGCCTTATCGCTAGGAAAAACTAATCAAGCAAGTCCAATTGCAGGTACTCGGCCACCGCTTCGGCCGTGGGCTGCTTGAGCCTCGGCACCCGCCCCAGGCATGGCGCGGGCAGGCGTTCGGCCAAGGTGGCGAGGTTTTCTTCCAGACGGGAGGTCTTCGGGTCGATGATATTGGCCACCCATCCTGCCAACGGTAAACCGTCCCGGGCGATGGCTTCGGCGGTCAACAAGGCATGGCTGATGCAACCCAGGCGTACGCCCACCACCAGAATCACCGGCAGCTTGAGCGCCTTCGCCAGATCTGACAGGTTGTCCTGGTCGGCCAGCGGCACGCGCCAGCCGCCTGCGCCTTCGATCAAGGTGAAGTCTGCTTGCTTGCCGAGGATATGTTGCATCGGCTTGAGCAAGGCTTGCACAGTCAGCGCCACACCGGCTTCACGGGCCGCCAGGTGCGGCGCAATGGCGGGTTCAAAGGCCAGTGGATTGACTTCGGCGTAGGTAAGCGGCAACGAGCACTCGGCCAGCAAGGCCAGGGCATCGGCGTTGCGCAAGCCACGGCTGGTCACTTCGCACCCAGAGGCCACAGGCTTGCCGGCGGCGGTGCTCTTGCCGGCCTGTCGGGCGGCGTGCAGCAGGCCGGCGGCGACGGTGGTCTTGCCGACATCGGTGTCAGTGCCAGTGATGAAATAGGCAGCGCTCATAATGGTTTCTCCAGTACGGCGTACACAACTTGATAGGTTGCCGGCAGGCCCCGGGCCTGGCGGAACTGCTCATAGGCCTGCACCAGTGCAACAATCCGCGCCCGGCCCGTCAAGCCACCGGGGCGCCCCGGGTTCAGATTGTGCGCCCCCAATGCTTTCAATTCGTGGGTCAGGCTGCGCACATCCGGGTAATGCAGCACGTGGGGGCACTGTTCCAGGCTCACCACGCGCAAACCACTGGCGGCGCACAGCTGTTGATAAGCACTGAACGGGCGAAAGCGATTGACGTGCACCAGGCCGTCCGCCGCCCGCCAGCTTTCGCGCAGCTCATCCAGCGTACCGACGCACAGGCTGGCAAACGCCAGCACCCCGCCAGGCTGCAATACGCGTCGGGCTTCACTGAGCACCGCGGTGAAGTCCGCGCACCACTGCACCGCCAGGCTGGAGAAGATCAACTCACAACGGCCATCCTGTAACGGCAAGCGTTCGGCATCCCCGGCGATAAAATGCTCGGCACCGCCCAAGGGTCGCGCGTGATGGAGCATACCTTCGGCGATATCCAGCGCCAGGCCCTGGCTCTGGGGAAACGCCCCATTCAATGCGCGACTGAAATACCCGGTGCCGCAGCCCAGGTCCAGCCAGCGCCCGGGCAGTAGCGACGACGGCAAGCGCCTGAGCAACTCGCCGCCGACGTCACGCTGCAACTGGGCAACGCTGTCATAACTGGCCGCCGCCCTGGAAAACGACGCCGCGACCTGGCGCTTGTCGGGCAAGGCGCCCGGCAGTGGAGGATGGGACAAATCAGTCATCACCGCACTCATGCAAGAAAGCCTGGATCGCCCCCGCCACTCCATGGGGGTTATCCAGTAGGAAAGCGTGGCCGGCTTGTTCAATCAGGCCGATCTCAACATCAGGTAACAACTTCAGCAACTCGGTTGCCGCCTCACAGGGCACCAGCTCGTCCAGGCCGGCAAACAGATGCAACTGCGGACCACGAAAAGCCTGCAAGGCCTCGCGGGTGTCCAGTTGTGCGAGCAGTTCAAGGCCGGTCATCAACATGCTGGACGGGGTAGCCGGCGCGCTGCTGACCAGCAAGCGCGCAATGCCCCGTGGGTCTTGCGTGCCCTTGGCACACAGCAAGCCGAAGCGTTTGAGGGTGACTTGCGAGTCGGCATGGCAACCGGCCAGGAACGCATCAAAGGTCTCAGCCGGCATTGCGCTGGGCCAGCCCTCATGGGCAACAAAACAGGGGTTGCTGGCCAAGGTCAGCAAGCCGCAGCAGCGTTCACCGCGCCGTGCCGCCAACTCGGACGCGAGCATCCCGCCCAGGGACCAGCCGCCCAGCCAGACGTTATCTGGCAAGGTGGCGTCGAGTTCGTCGAGCCATTCATCAAGATCGCTGCCGGCGAGCGCTGGCAACGGCTCGATATCCACCCGCAGATGCTCATCCAGACCACGCAGGGCAGCAGCCAGGGGCTCCAGTGGCGATACGCCCAGGCCCCAACCGGGAAGTAATATCAGTCGGTCACGCATGGTCGGACTCCCGGCCTGACAAGCGGAAACACTCGTCCAGTGCGTCTAACAATAGTCGCACCTGCGCCTCGTTGTGGGCGGCACTCAAGGTCACGCGCAAACGGGCACTGCCAGCCGGCACAGTGGGCGGGCGGATTGCCGTGACCATGATCCCGCGCTCACGCAGCATCTGCGACAGACGCACCGCCCGAGCACTGTCGCCAATCATGATCGGCTGGATCGGTGTGAAGCTGTCCATCAACTCCAAGCCGATCTGCTCGGCACCCTCGCGGAACTGGCGGATCAGCGCATTCAAATGCTCACGCCGCCAGTGTTCGCTGCGCAGCAACTCCAGGCTTTTGAGGGTGGCGCAGGCCAGCGCCGGCGGCTGGCTGGTGGTGTAGATGTAGGGGCGGGCAAACTGGATCAGGCTTTCGATCAGTTCCTCGCTGCCGGCAACAAACGCCCCCGCGGTACCGAACGCCTTACCCAGGGTGCCGACCAATACCGGCACATCTTCCTGGCTCAGGCCGAAATGTTCGACGATCCCACCACCCTTGGCGCCCAGCGGGCCGAAGCCGTGGGCATCATCAACCATCAGCCAGGCGCCCCTAGCCCGTGTTTCGCGGGCCAGGGTCGGCAAGTCGGCAAGGTCACCGTCCATGCTGAAAACGCCGTCGGTAACCACCAGGGTATTGCCGCAGGCTTTTTCCAGGCGTGTGGCCAGGCTGGCCGCATCGTTGTGCAAATAACGATTGAACCGCGCACCAGACAGCAAACCCGCGTCCAGCAGGGACGCGTGGTTGAGCCGGTCTTCCAGCACCGTATCACCCTGCCCCACCAGCGCGGTGACGGTGCCGAGGTTGGCCATATAACCGGTGGTGAACAGCAAGGCACGCGGGCGCCCGGTGAATTCGGCCAATGCCTCCTCCAACGCATGGTGCGGCGTGCTGTGGCCGACCACCAAGTGTGAGGCGCCACCGCCCACGCCCCAACGGGCAGCACCAGCCTGCCAGGCTTCGATCACTTGTGGGTGATTGGCCAGGCCCAGGTAATCGTTATTGCAAAAGGCCAATAACGGCTGGCCGTCCACCACCACCTGCGGGCCTTGCGGGCTTTGCAACAGCGGGCGTTGGCGATAGAGATTATCGGTACGGCGGGCAGCGAGGCGCGCGGCGAGATCGAAAGACATGCTGGCCTCATATTCAAGGGATTGAACTCGATCAAAAATGTGGGAGCGGGCTTGCCCGCGATTACGGTGTGTCAGTCAGCTAATGTCTTGACTGACTCTCCCTGATCGCGGGCAAGCCCGCTCCCACATTTGGATGGCGTTTCAATCAGACGACAGCGTTGTAGAACTGCTCGCTGCTCTTCTGCTCGACCAACGCCTGCTCAATCGCCGCCTGGTGGACCTCATCGGCGTGCTCTTCACGGGCTTCCGGCAAGATGCCCAGGCGTGAGAACAGCTGCATGTCCTTGTCCGCCTGCGGGTTGGCGGTGGTCAGCAATTTGTCGCCGTAGAAAATCGAGTTGGCGCCGGCAAAGAACGCCAGGGCCTGCATCTGCTCGTTCATCGCTTCACGGCCGGCGGACAGGCGCACATGGGATTGCGGCATCAGGATGCGCGCCACGGCGAGCATGCGGATAAAGTCGAACGGGTCGATATCCTCGGCATTCTCCAGCGGCGTACCCGCCACCTTCACCAGCATGTTGATCGGCACCGATTCCGGATGCTCCGGCAGGTTGGCCAACTGGATCAGCAGGTTGGCGCGGTCGTCCAGGGATTCGCCCATGCCGAGGATGCCGCCCGAGCAGATCTTCATCCCCGAATCACGCACATACGCCAGGGTTTGCAGGCGCTCGCTATAGGTGCGGGTGGTGATGATTGAGCCGTAGAACTCCGGCGACGTATCCAGGTTGTGGTTGTAGTAGTCCAGGCCTGCCTGGGCCAGGGCCTCGGTCTGGTCCTGGTCCAGACGACCCAGGGTCATGCAGGTTTCCAGGCCCATGGCCTTCACGCCTTTGACCATCTGCAACACATAGGGCATGTCTTTGGCCGATGGATGCTTCCAGGCGGCGCCCATGCAGAAGCGGGTCGAGCCGATAGCCTTGGCACGTGCCGCCTCTTCGAGGACTTTCTGCACTTCCATCAGCTTTTCTTTTTCCAGGCCGGTGTTGTAGTGGCCCGACTGCGGACAATATTTGCAATCTTCCGGGCAGGCACCGGTCTTGATCGACAGCAACGTGGAAACCTGCACCCGATTGGCATCGAAATGCGCGCGGTGCACGGTCTGCGCCTGGAACAGCAGGTCATTGAACGGCTGGACGAACAGGGCTTTGACTTCGGCCAAAGACCAGTCGTGACGCAAGGTGGCAGTGAGGCTGGCGCTCATGGGCGATTCCTTGTTTATGCTTGGGCAAGCGCTGTGGGAAGGGCAATACCCACAGGCACGACACGGATGCTCGGCATATTTAAGGAAGATTCATGCACTGTCAACCTGACTACAAACACAAGGTTTACATCTGGTTAAAAAGCAATCAAATCTGTTTGATCTGTGATGAAGCCACTGACTCGGCCGCGACGTTGTGCAACGCCTGCGAAATCGACCTGCCGTGGCTGACACAGGGCTGCCAGGTGTGTGCCCTGCCCTTGCCAGCCAGCGGGCTGATCTGCGGCCAATGCCAGCGGTCACCGCCCGCGTTCAACCAAGTGGTGGCGCCGTGGACCTACCACTTTCCCGTGGACAGCCTGATCAGCCGCTTCAAGCACCAGGGCAAATGGCCCCTGGGGCATTTGCTGGCGAGCCTGTTGGGAGAATGCCTGCAACACCGCTTCGACAATGCCGAACTGTCACGGCCCGAGCGCTTGCTGGTGGTGCCGATGGCCACCAAACGCTTGCGCCAACGCGGTTACAACCAGGCCGCCATGCTCGCCCGCTGGCTGAGCCAGGACCTCGACCTGCCCCTGGATGAACAGGCGCTGCTACGCCCCCATGACACCATCGCCCAGCAGCAACTGGACGCCAAGCAGCGCCAGCGCAACCTGCTCAAGGCCTTTGCCCTGGCACCCGGCGCGCGGGTCCAGGGCCAACATCTGGCGCTGGTGGATGATGTGCTGACCACCGGCGCCACCGCCCACAGCCTGGCGCGCTTGCTGATGGACGCCGGCGCGCGCCAGGTCGACGTGTATTGCCTGGCGCGCACACCCAAGCCCGGCACATGACTTGACTCTGGCGACGCCTGCCCGCAACGTCCTGTGCATTCCAAGCCAGTGTGCAGCCGTTCGCCATGCCTTTACCGTCTCTGTTGAGCCAACATATCGTCCGTCGCCCGCAGCGCATCGCCTTGCTGCAACATATCGCCGAACAGGGCTCCATTACCCGCGCCGCGAAAAGCGCCGGTTTAAGCTACAAGGCCGCGTGGGATGCCATCGATGAATTGAACAACCTGGCGCAAAAACCCCTGGTCGAACGCAGCGTCGGCGGTAAGGGCGGCGGCGGTGCGCGGCTCTCGGCAGAGGGTGAGCGGGTGTTGCGCCTGTATCAGCGCCTGCAAACCCTGCAAGCCCAGGTACTGGAGGCCGCTGAAGACGCCAGCGACTTCAACCTGCTGGGCCGCCTGATGCTGCGCACCAGCGCGCGTAACCAATTGCATGGCCAGGTGATCGCCATCGATAGCCATGGCCGTAATGATCGGGTGCGCCTGGAACTGGCCGGTGGCCTGACCCTCGATGCACAGATCACCCATGACAGCACCCTGCGCCTGGAGCTGGAAATTGGCACTGAGGTGGTCGCGCTGATCAAGGCCGGCTGGCTGGAGTTGATCGCGGCGGACCTGGCACCTGAGCCTGGATTTAACTGCATGGGCGGCGTGGTCGAGGCCATTCTTGATGCCGATGATGGTCCCAGTGAGGTGCGCATTGTCTTGCCGAATGGGCTGGTGCTGTGTGCACTGGCGGCGCCCGAGCAGCTCAAGGCGCTGGGGGCGGGTGAAGGCACGCGGGTACAGGTGCAGTTTGCGCCGAGCAATGTGCTGTTGGGCACGCCGGTTTAGGTGATCTTTAGGGCCTCATCGCGGGCAAGCCTGCTCCCACATTTGACCGGTGTACACAGAAACATTGTGGGAGCGGGCTTGCTCGCGAAGGCGATAGTACACACACCACCTATCTCCAGCCCGGTGCGCTACCATACCCGGCCGGACGCGGCGACCTGCTGCGCGCAGGAGTTCGCATGGCCCACCCGTTTGAAACATTGACCCCCGACCTGGTTCTTGACGCTGTCGAAAGCATCGGCTTCCTCAGCGACGCCCGCGTATTGGCGCTCAACAGCTACGAAAACCGCGTCTATCAGGTCGGCATCGAAGACAGCGAACCGCTGATCGCCAAGTTCTACCGGCCCCAGCGCTGGACCAACGAGGCGATCCTCGAAGAACACCGCTTCACCTTCGAACTGGCCGAGTGCGAAGTGCCGGTCGTGGCCCCGATGATCCATAACGGCGAAAGCCTGTTCGAACACGCGGGTTTTCGTTTCACCCTGTTTCCCCGCCGTGGTGGCCGGGCGCCGGAGCCGGGCAATCTTGATCAGTTGTACCGCCTCGGGCAGTTGCTCGGACGCTTGCATGCGGTCGGTGCCACCCGTCCCTTCGAACACCGCGAAGCCCTGGGCGTGAAGAACTTCGGCCATGACTCCCTGAACACCCTGCTCGAAGGCAATTTCATTCCCAAGAGCCTGTTGCCCGCCTACGAGTCCGTAGCCCGCGACCTACTCAAGCGCGTGGAAGACGTGTACAGCGCCACGCCGCACAAGAACATCCGCATGCACGGCGACTGCCACCCCGGCAACATGATGTGCCGCGACGAGATGTTCCATATCGTCGACCTCGACGACTGCCGCATGGGCCCGGCGGTGCAGGATTTGTGGATGATGCTCGCCGGTGATCGCCAGGAATGCCTGGGGCAACTGTCGGAACTGATGGACGGCTACCAGGAGTTCCACGATTTCGACCCTCGCGAGCTGGCGCTGATCGAACCCTTGCGCGCCTTGCGCCTGATGCATTACAGCGCGTGGCTGGCACGGCGCTGGGATGACCCGGCGTTCCCCCACAGCTTCCCGTGGTTTGGCAGCGAGCGGTATTGGGGCGACCAGGTGCTGGCGCTGCGCGAGCAATTGTCGGCGCTTAACGAAGAACCGTTGAAGTTGTTTTAAATGAAATCACGCGCGCTCAGCATGTAGGAGCGTGCTTGTCTCCGGGCGGCGTTCCGACGAAGGTCGTTAACGATAACGCGGGAAACCTGACACCCAGCGGTGCCCTCAGGTTTTTCGCGAGCAAGCTCGCTCCTACAAAAAGCCAACCCATCGATAGACAAATTTCCTTACAATCACGGCTTTGTTAGCTGCCTATGCAAGGATTCTGCATGCAAGCCGCCAACCCGCGTCGCGGGTACATCCTGGGCCTGAGTGCCTACATCATCTGGGGCCTGTTCCCGCTCTACTTCAAAGCCATCGCCAGCGTGCCGGCTGCCGAAATCATCGTCCACCGCGTGCTGTGGTCGGCGCTGTTCGGCGGTTTGCTGTTGCTGGTGTGGAAACACCCCGGCTGGTGGCGTGAACTGCGGGACAACCCCAAGCGTCTGGCGATCCTGGCGCTGAGCGGCTCGTTGATCGCGGGCAACTGGCTGACCTATGTGTGGTCAGTCAACAGTGGGCGCATGCTCGAAGCCAGCCTGGGTTACTACATCAACCCGCTGGTCAACGTGCTGCTGGGCATGCTGATCCTCGGCGAACGCCTGCGCCGCCTGCAATGGGTGGCCGTCGGGCTGGCCGCCGTGGGTGTGGCGCAACAGGTGTGGCAGGTCGGCAGCTTGCCGTGGGTGTCGCTGGTACTGGCGCTGACCTTTGGCTTCTATGGCTTGATCCGCAAGCAGGCGCCGGTCAAGGCGCTGCCGGGGTTGGTGGTGGAAACCTGGATGCTGGTGCCGATTGCCCTAGCGTGGTTGCTGCTCAATCCGACAGCCCACAGCGCGAATATGGCGTTCTGGAGCACCTCCGAGGCCTGGTGGCTGGTAGCCGCAGGCCCGGTGACCTTGATCCCGTTGGTCTGCTTCAACGCCGCTGCGCGGCATTTGCCGTACACCACCCTGGGATTCCTGCAGTACCTGGCGCCGACCCTGGTGCTGCTGCAAGCCGTATTGCTGTTCGGCGAACACATGACCCCCGCCAGCCTGGTGGCGTTCGTGTTTATCTGGGCCGGGCTGGCGGTCTACAGCGTTGATGCATGGCTGAGCCTGCGCAAACGCTGATCAAATAACGTACAAACCCCTGCATGCCACAGCCGGCGTGGCTTGCAGGCTTTCACCCCAAGGTTATCCACAGCCTGATCCCCGGTGTTTGTGCACAAGCCGTTGAAATTGCTCGTTTTTTGCTCAGCGCACGGAGAGCCCCGGCCGGCGTGGCCTGGCGCCGGGTCTCTACAGCTTATCCACAGGCCCATGCAAGATTTCCATGAACAACCCTGTGGACGGTTATTCCTCGCTGCGCAGTTGCAATTCCACCATCAAATCGTCGGCCAGGGTTTCCAGCGCAGCCTGCAACTCATCCAATGCCAGGGTGGAGGGCACCGCCAGCGCAGCTTCGGCGTGAAACAACGGGTCGCTGCTCATTGGCGCCGGACGCACGTCGGTGCTCAGGCGTTCCAGGTTGACTCCTTGCTTGCTCAACAGCGCGGTGATTTCGCGCACGATGCCTGGCCGATCATTGCCCACCAGGGTCATCAGGATCGGCTTGCTCGCGCTCGCCTGCCCGCCACTGCTCTCACCCACCAGCACCCGAATGCCATGGGTGGATAGGTCCTCCAGGGCGCTGACCAATTCGCTGCGGTTTTCCATCGGCACACTGACCCGCAGGATCCCGGCAAATTGCCCGGCCATATGGGCCATGCGGCTTTCCAGCCAGTTGCCACCGCGTTCGGCAATGCAGTGGGCAACACGTTCGACCACACCGGGTTTGTCGGCGGCGATGACGGTGAGTACGAGATGGTCCATGGCAACAGTCCTCTGGTGATGAATACTCGATTATAGGCACCTGCATGTAGGAGCGAGCTTGCTCGCGAAAATCGCTAGCGATGACGCGGGCATCCTGGATGTACGCGGCGCACTTGAGTTTTTCGCGAGCAAGCTCGCTCCTACAGGGGATTTGGCTAAGCGAAAAACAAATCGTGTACCATTTTTATATTTATCTGGAACAATCCATTAGTTTTTTGAGAACATCCCATACCCCGCTGTGACCGTACAACCAAAGTGGGTCGCTAAACGACGTATTTAGTCTAATTTTCACAACCGCAACTCATCATGTAGTATGCCTCGGCGCGCACTACATAACGTTAGGTCGATGTCTGCCCAGGCGCCGTCGTAACCCCGAACACCCCGTCAGCAAGCCTTGCGCCGTTGATTGGAACCACCCAGCCGCCGTTGATGGCATGTACTGGTGCCTTGGGTTTGTGGTTTAAATGGCCGAAGGCTTCATTGGTAAATTGAAAAGCTGAAAAGCGAATTAGCTCCGCAGAGTGAGGCAAGCAATGACTGAACACGTTCAAGTCGGTGGCCTGCAGGTCGCCAAAGTCCTGTTCGACTTCGTAAACAACGAAGCCATTCCCGGTACCGGCCTGACCGCCGACCAGTTCTGGGCCGGTGCCGACAAGGTCATTCACGACCTGGCACCGAAGAACAAAGCCCTACTCGCCAAACGCGACGATTTCCAAGCGCGGATCGATGCCTGGCACCAGACCCACGCCGGCCAGGCCCATGACGCGGTGGCCTACAAGGCCTTCCTGCAAGATATTGGCTACCTGCTGCCAGAAGCGGCGGACTTCCAGGCGACCACACAAAACGTCGATGACGAAATCGCCCGCATGGCCGGCCCCCAGTTGGTGGTGCCGGTGATGAATGCGCGGTTCGCCCTCAACGCCTCCAATGCCCGCTGGGGCTCGCTGTACGACGCGCTGTATGGCACCGACGCCATCAGCGAAGCCGACGGCGCCGAGAAAGGCCCGGGCTACAACAAGGTGCGTGGCGACAAGGTCATCGCCTTCGCCCGCGCCTTCCTCGACGAAGCCGCACCGCTTACCGCCGGCAGCCACGTTGACTCCACCGGCTACAAGATTGTCGATGGCAAGCTGATTGTCAGCCTCAAGGGCGGCAGCAACAGCGGCCTGCGCGACGATGCGCAACTGATCGGCTACCAGGGCGATGCGGCCCAGCCAATCGCGATCCTCCTGAAAAACCACGGCTTGCATTTCGAAATCCAGATCGACGCCAGCACCCCGGTCGGCCAGACCGACGCCGCCGGCGTCAAAGACATCCTGATGGAAGCCGCGCTGACCACCATCATGGACTGCGAAGACTCCGTCGCCGCCGTCGATGCCGACGACAAAGTGGTGATCTACCGTAACTGGCTCGGCCTGATGAAGGGCGACCTGGCCGAAGAAGTGGCCAAGGGCGGCAAGACTTTCACCCGCACCATGAATGCCGACCGCAGCTACACCGGCATCGACGGCAATGCCGTGACCTTGCATGGTCGCTCGCTGCTGTTCGTGCGTAACGTTGGCCACCTGATGACCATCGACGCGATCCTCGACGCCCAGGGCAATGAAGTGCCCGAAGGCATCCTCGACGGTCTGATCACCAGCCTGGCAGCGGTCCATAGCCTCAATGGCAACAACAGCCGCAAGAACAGCCGCACGGGCTCGGTGTATATCGTCAAGCCGAAGATGCACGGCCCGGAAGAAGCCGCGTTTACCAACGAGCTGTTCGGCCGTATCGAAGAGGTACTGACCCTGCCGCGCAACACGCTCAAGGTCGGGATCATGGACGAGGAGCGCCGCACCACGGTCAACCTCAAGGCCTGCATCAAGGCGGCCAGCGAGCGCGTGGTGTTTATCAACACCGGCTTCCTCGACCGTACCGGCGACGAAATCCACACCTCCATGGAAGCCGGCGCGATGGTGCGCAAGGCCGCGATGAAGGCGGAAAAATGGATCAGCGCCTACGAAAACTGGAACGTCGATATTGGCTTGAGTACCGGCCTGCAAGGTCGTGCGCAAATCGGTAAAGGCATGTGGGCGATGCCCGACCTGATGGCTGCCATGCTGGAGCAGAAGATCGCGCACCCACTGGCCGGCGCCAACACCGCTTGGGTCCCATCACCTACCGCCGCGGCGCTGCACGCACTGCATTACCACAAGGTCGACGTATTTGCCCGCCAGGCCGAACTGGCCAAGCGCGAGCGTGCTTCGGTGGACGACATCCTGACCATTCCCCTGGCGCAGAATACCGACTGGTCCGAGGAAGAAATCCGCAACGAACTGGACAACAACGCCCAGGGCATCCTCGGTTACGTGGTGCGCTGGATCGACCAGGGCGTGGGTTGCTCGAAAGTGCCGGATATCAACGATGTGGGCCTGATGGAAGACCGCGCCACCCTGCGTATCTCCAGCCAGCACATCGCCAACTGGCTGCGCCATGGCGTGGTCAGCCAAACCCAGGTCATGGAAAGCCTCAAGCGCATGGCGCCGGTGGTGGATCGGCAGAATGCCGGGGATGCGCTGTACCGTCCGTTGGCTCCGGATTTTGACAGCAATATCGCGTTTCAAGCCGCGATTGAGCTGGTGATTGAAGGGACCCAGCAGCCCAATGGTTATACCGAGCCGGTGTTGCATCGCAGGCGTAGGGAGTTCAAGGCCAGGAATGGCCTGTAACTGACAACTGAAATAAAGAAGCCCCGGCCATATGGCCGGGGCTTTTTATATAGCGTGTAGAAAGATTTAACTGACAATAATGACGTAGGTCCCCGAAAGCAGAGCCTGAGCCCCAGCCCCAGAACCCGTTCCGTCAACTTTTACACCGGTCAATGTGCCCATATGCACGTTACCGACAACCTTCACCTGGATGGTGCCTGCAACCGGGGGTGTAAAGGTGCGCCCAGCAGGGTCCAGATAATCTATCTGAAATTGCGTATGCGTTAAATTGTGAGTCCCCTGTCCCAGGGACTGGCCATAGTCAATCTCCAGGTGCGTGGTATCACTGCTAGCGACCAGCTTGACCCCAGACGAACTGCCAGAAAATTGATTCGGGAAAAAGCCTTGATCTTGCCCATCGATACGCACCGAGATGTTTGCTTCGACCGTGGTGGTGCTATTACATACATTACTCATGGTGAACTCCTGTTCGCAGCATTGAGGGGCGCCGATCCCAAGCCAGCACCCTCCCAACGATTAAACAGGCCCCCCTCAAAACGCCGATACTGTGAAATCTGACAGTCCCGACCAACGGCCCAACCCCGCCTACTGCGCCATCCCCAACTCGCGCTTGACCATCTTCGCCAACTTCACGCTATCAATCGGCTTGAGCAGAAAGTCCACCACGCTCAAGTGCATCGCATCAATCACATCCGGTGCCTCGGCATCCCCGGACATGATGATGATCGGCAACGCCGCCCGGGTGGACTCGCGCACCCGTCGGATCAATTCCAGGCCGTTGCTGGGAGCCATGCGCAGATCGGTGATCAATAACCCGATGGACGTGTTGGAGTTGAGGAGCTGCCACGCCGCCTCGCCACTGTCCGCCGTCATGCAACGAATGCCGTCCAGCCCAAGGATTTCGGCCAGTAATTCACGGGCGTCTTTATCGTCATCAACGATCAGCACCCGTTGCGGCGGTAGATCAGGCTCCAGCATCACGGCGCTCAGCGCCTCGCGCTCGGCATCACTCAAAATATCTTGGTCGGGCATAGGTTTCTCGGCAGTTCAACTCAATCTCCCAGCACAGAAGTCAGACATCACCGGAAGGGCGAACAATGTGCACTTCGTCGGATAGTTTTCCTAGTGGGCGTTCTACGGGTCTGGACGATATTCATGTAAGGTTTTTCCTTAGTCATTGAAGGCCTTATAGCTACCTAGACTTACGTCCAATGGGCACCCGTCGCGTGGGGGTCGACCATGAGGCACGATAACGACAAAAAAACTGCGGTCATGGTTATGAGTAAAGCTGATGCTTTCACCCAGGCAGGGAAAACTGCGGTGTTGCAGAACATTCACGGCACCCTGCAATTCCTGCAACGGTTCCCGCCCTTCAACCAGATGGAAAACGCCCACCTGGCGTTTCTGGTGGAGCAGTGCCAATTGCGCTTCTACGGCCCCGGCGAGAGCATCCTCAAGCCGTCGGCAGGCCCGGTGGAGCACTTCTATATCGTCAAGCAGGGGCGTGTGGTTGGCGAACGCCCGGACTCGGCCGAAACCACCTTCGAAATCACCACCGGAGAATGCTTCCCCCTGGCCGCCCTGCTGGGGGAACGGGCCACCCGCACGGAGCACAAGGCCGCCGAAGACACCTTTTGCCTGCAACTGAACAAGCCGGCGTTTATCAAGCTGTTTGCCCTCTCCGGACCGTTCCGCGATTTTTCCTTGCGCGGGGTCAGCAGCCTGTTGGATCAGGTCAACCAGC
This sequence comes from Pseudomonas sp. 25 R 14, assembly GCF_900004755.1. Classification (NCBI taxonomy): domain Bacteria; kingdom Pseudomonadati; phylum Pseudomonadota; class Gammaproteobacteria; order Pseudomonadales; family Pseudomonadaceae; genus Pseudomonas; species Pseudomonas sp. 25 R 14. The sequence goes on from NZ_CVTS01000028.1 coordinate 94,366, forward strand.
AAGTCCAGCAAAAAGCCGTAGAAAATCTTGGCACCCAGTATTCATTGAATACCCGCCTGGGCGAGTTGGCCATGCGCCACCCGGTGACGTGCAGCCCGCTGACGCCGCTGCGTGAAGCGGTCACATTGATGCATGAGCAGCAGGTCGGCAGCATCGTGGTGGTGGATGAGCACAAGACGCCCCTGGGGATTTTCACCCTGCGCGACCTGCGTCATGTGGTGGCCGACGGCATCAGCGATTTCACCCAGGCCATCGAGCGCCATATGACCCAGGCGCCGTTCTTTTTAAGCCCCGATCACAGCGCCTTCGACGCGGCGATTGCCATGACCGAACGGCACATCGCCCATGTGTGCCTGGTCAAGGACCGGCGCCTGTGCGGCGTGGTGTCCGAGCGCGATCTGTTCTCCCTGCAACGGGTCGACCTGGTGCACCTGGCGCGCACCATCCGCAATGCGCCACGGGTGGAGAACCTGGTGGCGATTCGCGGGGAGATCGGCCAATTGGTCGAACGCATGCTGGCCCACGGTGCGTCGTCCACCCAGATCACTCAGATTATTACGTTGCTCAACGATCACACGGTGTGCCGGGTGATCGAGTTGACCCTCGCCGAGAAAGGCGACCCCGGCGTGCCCTTCAGTTGGCTGTGTTTCGGCAGCGAAGGCCGCCGCGAGCAGACGCTGCATACCGACCAGGACAACGGCATTCTGTTCGACGCCAGGGACGCCGCCCACGCCGCCGAGATTCGCGGCCTGCTGTTGCCGCTGGCGCAGCAGATCAATCAGAGCCTGGCGCTGTGCGGCTTTACCCTGTGCAAGGGCAATATCATGGCCGGCAACCCCGAGCTGTGCCTGTCCCGTGCCGAATGGGCCCGGCGCTTTGCGGCGTTTATCCGCGAGGCGACGCCGGAGAACCTGCTCAAATCCAGTATCTACTTCGACCTGCGGGTGGTCTGGGGCGATGAACAGGGCTGTGAGCAATTGCGCCAGGACCTGCTTGAGCAGGTCGCGGACAATCGCCTGTTCCAACGGATGATGGCCGAGAACGCCTTGCGCCAGCGCCCGCCGGTGGGGCGTTTCCGTGATTTCGTGCTGACGCGCAAAGGCGCGGACAAGGCCACGCTCGACCTCAAGGTGCAGGGTTTGACACCCTTCGTCGATGGCGCCCGCCTGCTGGCCCTGGCCAATGGGATCGCCGCCAACAACACTCTGGAACGCTTGCAGCAACTGGTGGACAAGGAGGTGATCGAACGCCTGGACGGCGCAGCCTACGAAGAGGCCTACCACTTTATCCAGCAAACCCGCATGCAGCAGCACCAGTTGCAGACCCGCGAGAACCAGCCGTATTCCAACCGGGTCGATCCCGACAGCCTCAACCACCTGGATCGGCGCATCCTGCGTGAATCCTTGCGCCAGGCCCAGCGCCTGCAAAGCAGCCTGGCCCTGAGGTATCAGTTGTGAGCCTGTTCAGTTGGCTGCGCCCTTCCCGTCCGGGGCTGGATGAGCATCAACAAGCACACCTGCAGCAATTGCCAGCAGCGCCCGCAGTGCTCGGCGAAACGACCCTGCGCGACCAGCGCTGGGTCGTCCTGGACCTGGAAACCAGCGGCCTGAACCTCAATCGCGATCAGGTACTGTCGATTGGCGCGGTGGTGATCGAAGACGGTGCCGTCGATTTTTCCCAGCAGTTCGAGCGCACCCTGCAACGGGCGCAAACCAAACTCAGCCCCAGCGTACTGATCCACGGCCTCGGCCCCAGTGCGATCGCCGCTGGTTGCGACCCAGCCGAGGCGTTGCTGGACTTCATGGACTTTGTCGGCGACAGCCCACTGTTGGCGTTCCATGCACCGTTCGACCAACACATGCTCGGCCGCGCGCTCAAGGACAGCCTGGGTTATCGCCTGGCCCACCCATTCCTCGACGTGGCAGACCTGGCGCCGCTGCTGTGCCCGCAAGCGCATATCCGCGAAGCCGGCCTGGATGACTGGATCGCCCACTTCAACCTGCAGGTCGGTGAGCGCCATCACGCCAGCGCCGATGCCCTGGCCACCGCTGAGTTGATGTTGATTCTGTTCAGCCGTGCCCGCCAGCAAGGGCTGGACAGCCCCGCTGCGTTGCAGCAACGCCTGAACCAGTGGAAACGTCGCAAGCAAGCCCCTTCCTTCTAAACACCGCAACCGGCTCCTGCAATGGGTTGTGGTGCCATCACCCGACCAACGCCAATTGCGCCCATTCCGCGCCTCTGCCACAATCGCGAATAATTCTCGTTAGTTTAAACTTCTCGATTGGTGATGCCTTGTCGTCAGCCCAAAGTCCCCACAGTGAGCTTGTTGGCACGTTGTACCGTGACCATCGCGGCTGGCTGCTGGCATGGCTGCGGCGCAACGTGGCCTGCCCCAGTCGGGCCGAAGACCTGAGCCAGGACACCTTCATGCGCCTGCTGGGCCGTGAAGAACTGCGTGCGCCCCGTGAACCGCGGGCGTTCCTGGTGGCCGTCGCCAAGGGCCTGCTGTTTGACTATTTCCGCCGCGCCGCGCTGGAACAGGCCTACCTCACCGAACTGATGCTAATCCCGGAAAGCGAACACCCGTCCCCGGAAGAACAGCACCTGATCCTCGAAGACCTCAAGGCCATCGACCGTCTGCTGGGCAAGCTCTCCAGCAAGGCTCGCGCCGCCTTCCTCTACAACCGCCTGGATGGCCTGGGCCACGCCGAAATTGCCCAGCGCCTGGGGGTTTCCGTGCCACGGGTGCGGCAGTATCTGGCCCAGGGGATTCGCCAGTGCTACATCGCACTGTATGGCGAGCCGCTGTGAGTCAGATCAGTTCAAAACCGGTTTCTGCGCGAGTGCTGGATGCCGCGATTGCCTGGCAACTGTCCCTGGATTCCGGGGATGGCAGCGCCGTGGAGCATGAAGAATTCAATAAATGGCTGGCCAGCAACGAAGAACATGCTCGCGCCTGGCGCCAACTGGGCATGCTCGATCAGCGCTTTTGCGTGGCCAGCGGCCCGGCGCGGGCGGCGCTGCTGCAATCGCGTGAAAGTATCCGGCGACGGGTGCGCAAGCTCGGCAGTGGCCTGGCCAGTGTGGTGCTGGTCTGCGGCCTGGCGCTGTTCGCCGGCCAGCGCTACGTGCCCATCAACTATTGGCTGGCCGACCAACGCACCGCCACCGGCGAACAACGCACGCTGAAACTGGCGGATGGCACGCTGATCAACCTCAACACCCACAGTGCCATTGACGTGCGCTTTGACGAAAAACGCCGGGTGATCGTGCTGCAGGACGGCGAGATCCTCGTCGAGACCGGTCACAACGATGCACGCCCCTTTGTCGTCGAGACCCGCGACGGCAGCCTGCGCGCCCTGGGCACGCGGTTTATCGTCAAACGCGAGGACAACGGTACGCGGCTCAGCGTTTTGCAGTCGGCCGTGGCAGCGCAGCCTGAGGCGTTGCATCAAGAACAGGTGTTCAAGGAAGGCCAGCAGGTCCTGATGCGCCATGACGGCCTCGGTCCACTGCTGACGGTCACTCCCGGCTCCGATGCCTGGACCCGCGGCATGCTGGTGGTCGACAACGCGCGGCTGGGGGATGTGGTCGAAGAACTCGGCCGCTACCGCAGCGGCTACCTGGGTGTGGATAAAAACGTGGCCGACCTGCGCATCACCGGCAGCTTTCCGCTGCAGGACACCGACCTGGCCTTGAATGCGCTGCTGCCGACCTTGCCAGTGCAGATCCAGCAGCGTACGCCGTGGTGGGTGACGGTAGTGCCAAAGGTCGCGGGTAACCCTTAGGGCCCTATCGCAGGCAAGCCTGCGATAGGGCTCTGACCCCCCCCATTTCCTCCCAGACAAAAAATATTTCCCCCCAGCCCTATCACTTTTTGATTCTCGCTCGGCACACAGGCAATTGAGAAATATTTCCATTCAGGAGCCGCCCTATGTCCCGCACGCTAGACACCTTGTTGCGCCCCAGCCTGTTAGCCGTGGCCATTGCCCTCAGCGCCCCGCTGGCCAGCACTGCGCTGATCGCTGCCGAACAGGCGTCTAGCGTACGTGCCTATAACCTGCCGGCCGCCCCCCTGGCCAGCACCCTGAACCAGATCGCCAGCCAGGCCGGCCTGGCCCTGACCCTCAACCCCGCGCTGGCAGCGGGCAAGACCTCGGCCCCGGTCAAGGGCCAGTTCGACGCCCAGGGCGCCCTGCGTGAAGCCTTGCGCGGCAGTGGTCTGCAGTTGGAGCAGAGCAGCGCCGGCACGTTCAGCCTGGTGCCGGTCCCGGAGGGTGTGGTTGCACTGCCAGAGACCAGCATCATTGGCCAGGGCAATTATGAAAGCGCCTGGGGGCCGGTGGAGGGGTATGTGGCTACGCGTACGGCGGCGGGGAGCAAGACGGATACCGCGCTGGTAGAAGCCCCCCGTTCGATCTCCGTCGCGACCCGTCAGCAGATGCTGGATCGCAACGTGCAGAACCTGGATGACGCGGTCAAGTACATGCCCGGCATCGTTTCCGCCAGCTACGGCAGTGACACCCGCTACGACTGGATGCGCGTGCGTGGCTTCGAACCGACCCACTTCCTCGATGGCCTGCCCTTGCCACGTGGCGTGTATGCCAACCCGAAAGCCGAAACCTGGAACCTCGACCGCCTCGCCCTGCTGCGTGGCCCGGCCTCGTCGGTCTACGGCCAGACCCCGCCGGGCGGCCTGCTGGACATGGTCAGCCGCCGCCCCAGCGCAGAGTCAAGCAATGCCATCCAGGTGCAGTACGGCAGCGACAACTATCGCCAGATCAACTTCGCCAGCACCGGCAAGATCGATGATGAAGGTCAGTTTCTCTATGGCCTCAGTGGCGTGGTGCGCGATGCTGGCACTCAGGTCGACCATATCGACAACAAGCGCTACAACATTGCGCCGAGCCTGACCTGGAATATCGATACCGATACCAAGCTGACCTTCCTGTCGCAGTTCACCCGCGACGATACCGGCGCTACCAGTCAGTTCCTGCCGATCGTGGGCACCAAGATCAAATCACCGTTGGGCAAGGTGTCCCATCACAAGAACCTCGGTGACCCGGACTACGAGTTCTACGACCGCACTTACTACGCGCTGGGCTATGCCTTTGAACACCGCTTCAACGATACCTGGCAGTTCAAGCAAAACTTGCGTTACACCAAATCAGAGCTGTCCTTCCAGCAACTGACCGTGGGCTCTTACTTCTACGCCCCGGTGGACGCTGAGGGCAATATCAGCCGCTCCTCGACCAACGTGGACGAGGACATCGGTCAGTTTGCGGTGGACAACAACTTCCAGGCTGACTTCGCTACCGGCAACATCACCCACACCGTGTTGATGGGCCTGGATCATCAGCGCACTGACTCCTCCTATCTGTCTATTTTTGGCGGCGCGGGGACTACGAACATCTTCAAACCGGTTTACGGGCAGCCAATTGAACGTCCGGCGCGCAAAGATGCGTTCTACGACTACAACCAGAAAACCGTACAAACCGGCCTCTACGTACAAGACCAGATGGCCCTGGACAAATGGCGCCTGACCCTGGGTGGACGTGAAGACTGGGTGCATCAAGGCACCACGTACTTGAACAAGAAAGATGCGACCAACACTGATCGCAGCAAAAACTTCAGCGGCAATGCTGCACTGAGCTACGTGTTCGACTCGGGCTTTGTGCCATACCTGTCCTACGCCGAATCATTCCAGCCAGCGAGCAACGCCAGCGTTGACCCGGTCAAGTCGTACAAGCCCACCGAAGGCAAGCAATGGGAGCTGGGCGTCAAATATCAGCCACCCGGCACCAACACCCTGCTCAGCGCTGCGATTTATGACCTGACCCAGAAAAATGTGCTGGTCACCCGCTTCGGGTCTGGAGGCGAGTCGATCACCGACCAGGCCGGCGAAGTGAAGGTCAAGGGCCTGGAGCTGGAAGCCATATCTGACGTGACCGAGAACCTCAAGGTCATCGCGGCCTATACCCTGGCCAAGTCCGAGGTGCAGACAGGCATCCACAAAGGCAACCGCCTGCAACTGATGCCAAACCAGCAAGCCTCGTTGTGGACCGACTACACCTGGCACGACGGCGTGCTCGACGGTTTCGGCATCGGCTTTGGTGCCCGCTACACCGGAAATACCTACGGCGACCAAGCCAACACCTGGCTGGGTAAAGCCGATGCTTACACGGTGTTCGACGGTGCAGTGCATTACGACCTGGGCCGCCTGAACAACAGCCTCAAAGGTGCTTCGGTAAAACTGAATGCCACCAACCTGTTCGATAAGCAGTACATCTCCACCTGTGATGCCTCCTACTGCTACTACGGCGACCAACGCAGCGTCGTCGCCAGCGCCACCTATCAGTGGTAACGCACTGAGCTAACCTGCTCCACAACCAAGCCGTCCTACGTGGGCGGCTTTGGCTTGTCTGAAGGCTATGAAATGAAAAGCACAACCATCCGCCGCTGGTCCTTCATCCACACCTGGACCAGCCTGATCTGCACCGTGTTCCTGCTGATGCTGGCGCTGACCGGCCTGCCGTTGATCTTTCACCATGAGATCGATCACCTGCTGGGCAACGAGCCCGAACTCCAGCAGATGCCAGCCGATACCCCGCAGCTCAACCTTGAGCAACTGGTGGCCAAGGCCCAGGCCCATCGCCCTGGCGAAGCCATGCAGTACCTGGCCTGGGATGAAGACGACAAGAACGGCGTGATCGCGATCATGGCGGCCACCGCCGGCACCGAGCCGAACGCGTCCCACACGTTCATGCTCGACGCCCGAACCGGGGACAGTGTGGAGATGCCCTCGGCCAATGGCGGGCTGACGATGTTCCTGCTACGCCTGCATGTGGATATGTTCGCCGGGTTGCCGGGCAAGTTGCTGCTGGCGTTCATGGGCATACTGTTTGTGGTCGCGATCATCTCCGGCACGGTGCTGTACCTGCCGTTCATGCGCCGTTTGAAATTCGCCACCGTGCGCCAGGACAAGTCCACACGCCTGCGCTGGCTCGACCTGCATAACCTGATCGGCGTCGTCACCCTGACCTGGGTGCTGGTGGTGGGCGTCACCGGGGTGATCAGCGCCTGTGCCGACCTGATCATCGCCGCCTGGCGCAATGACAGCCTCACCGCGATGATCGAACCCTATAAGAACGCGCCGCCGCTGACCTTGCGTGCGCCGGCGACCGACCTGCTGAAGATCGCCGAACAGGTCGCGCCGGGCATGACGCCAGACTTTATTGCGTTTCCCGGTACGCGGTTTTCCAGTGAGCACCATTACGCGGTGTTCATGAAAGGCAGCACGCACCTGACCTCGCACTTGCTGACGCCGGTGCTGATCGACGCCAGCGACCTGAGCGTCACCGCCGTGGCCGGGCGGCCGTGGTACATGGACGCCATGGGCATGTCCCAGCCCCTGCACTTTGGCGACTACGGCGGCATGCCGATGAAAATCCTCTGGGCGGTGATGGATGTGTTGACCATCATCGTGCTGGGCAGCGGTGTGTACCTGTGGCGGGTGCGGCGCAAGGCGGCCAAGCCATGAGGCCGCGGCAGTCGAACTTCTGGAAGGTGTTTGGGGTGCCGCTGGGGATCGGGTTGCTCAGTGGTGCGGGGTTGTTTGCGGCGCTGTTGGGGGATGGAGTTTGGGACTCCCTTAGCTGGATTGGGTTGGGGATCCCGGCGGTAATCGGTGTATGGGGGTTGGTGCGGCGGCCTTGAGAACGCTTTCGCGAGCAAGCCCGCTCCCACATTCGACAGTGTTCACGGCATATCAGAACTACAGGACAAGATTTATCGGCTTACATGCCGTCACACCTATTTAGATCATCCTTACACGTGAGTCGAGAAGCATAAGCGAAGCAAGCTGCTATCGAAACCGGAGGGGGCGAAAGATTCGCAAGGTATGTTTACCGTACGCTTACCTATCAGGAGCGTTGCTTGAAGTATTACTTGTATGTTCCGTTTTTAGAAAAGTGCTCTGCTTTGCCGAAGCGAACAGATAATCCGAGAACAAATAACTAATCAGTAGAGTTAACGGCCCAAGCTTTACCACGACGCACACCATAAGGAAATTTAAACTAGCTGGAGCGCCATGATATTTATTGGGTCTGGGCCGTCATATAAGATCTATCTTAACTCAACTCAGCAGAACGCCTTAGCCGATAAATGGAGCTCAATCCGACACTCATGCCCCTTGCACAAGACGAGGGCAAGCACATACGTAACGACAGAAAAACAAGACACTCCTCAAATATCTTTCAAGTCAGTGCCCATTACGGAATTCAATCAAAGTTATATCGTTACAGTCGTGTAATTTTTCCCCATTTTCAAACTCTCCTATCAGCAGGGTCGTTTCAATCCCCCTCTAAACCTGCAGGTTCCGCCATCCTCCTAGGAGTAACTAAGCATGCCTATAAAAAAACGCATCATCGAGACTGCCACAGTGAACTCGGATATATCCCAGTTTCAAGATGCTGCTTCGATGACACCAGGTGTTACCCCTACCTTGAGCGAAGATAGCGTCACTTCGTCCACAGACATCACTTCCACCCCCGCCATCACGAAGGTATTCGACAACGTCGGAGAAAGCGTAGGCTTCCGTGGCAGTAGCAGCAGCACAGATGACACTCGGCCTACCGTCCAAGGCATCGCCGAACCCAATAGCTTGGTGACTGTCCGTGACAACGGTGTATTACTCGGGACAGCCCAGGTCAATGCCTCCGGCGAGTGGAGTTTCACTCCCGCCATCGACCTGAGCCCAGGTGACTACAATCTGCGTGTCAGCGACTCTTTTGGCCAGAGCGAAGTGTTCGTGTTACGTATTCTGGGACCGGGAGAAGCTGCGCCCGAAGTCGGCATCACGTACTATTTCGATGATACCGGCGTACAACAGGGGTACTTCCCCAATAACACCAGCACCGACGATGCCCGCCCTACCTTCGGTGGAGTTGCTCAGCCCAAGGCCATCGTCACGATATATGAGGGTGATCAGGTCATCGGTTCAGCTCAGGCTGATGCCAAGGGTAAATGGCAATTCACACCAACCAATGACCTAAGTGTTGGCGCTCATAGTTTCACGGTGATCGATGCCAGCGGTCAGCATAGCGACGTCTTCAACGTACAGATCCAAGACCCGACGCAAGCGCCGGATCCAACACCTCGCATCAGTTGGGCCGTTGATAATGTAGGTTCAAGTCAAGGTAACCTCGGTAACGGCGCCAGCACTGATGACAACTTTCCGGTATTGTCCGGCCACGGCAAGCCCAACAGCGTACTCAATGTATATGCCAATGGCACTTATCAGGGGGTGGCTAACGTTGATGCCAGCGGCAACTGGTCCTTCAGCTTCAGCCAACCACTACTCGAGGGTAATCAGATCCTCACTGTGGAGGACATCACCGACGGCTTGGTCAGCGCGGACTTCAACTTACATATTGAATCCTTGCCAGCGTTACCTCAGCCGCCAAACATTGAATCGGTCTTTGATAATGTCGGCTACAGCCAAGGCAGCCTGGCCAGCGGCGCCAGCACCGATGACCTGCGCCCACAGTTGCAAGGGAAAGGCTCCCCCAATAGCGAGCTGCATATCTTCGATAACGGCATCTACCTGAACTCGGTCAAAGTCGACAATGGCGGCAACTGGTCACTCAACACCTTCAAGGATTTGAGTGGCGGGGCTCACAGCTTCACCGTGGTGAATACTGCCGGACAGAGCAGCCAACCCTTCGAACTGAATGTCATAGCCCCGCCCGAGCCGAGTATTGAATCGGTCTTTGATAATGTCGGCTACAGCCAAGGCAGCCTGGCCAGCGGCGCCAGCACCGACGACCTGCGCCCTCAGTTGCTAGGGAAAGGCTCCCCCAATAGCGAGCTGCATATCTTCGATAACGGCATCTACCTGAACTCGGTCAAAGTCGACAATGGCGGCAACTGGTCACTCAGCACCTTCAAGGATTTGAGTGACGGGACTCACAGCTTCACCGTGGTGAATGCTGCCGGACAGAGCAGCCAACCCTTCGAGCTGAATGTCATAACCCCGCCCGCGCCAAATCCAAGTATTGGATCGGCCCAAGACAATGTCGGTGGTGAACAGGCATTTCTCACCAATGGCGCCAGCACCGATGACGCTCGCCCAGGCCTGTATGGGGAAGGCCGACCTAACTCGGTTATCACGATCTATGACGGTGAGCAGGAGATCGGTTCGACAATCAGTAACACTGGAGGTGATTGGTACTTCAGCCCACGTACCGAACTGTCCTTGGGTGATCACCATTTCGTAGCTGTCGACAGTGCTGGCGAACGTAGCGAGACCTTCTCGCTGACGGTAGAACCTCAGGCCCCCTTTATCAGCTACTTTATCGACAACGTTGGTATCGAAACGGGTTACTTTGGTGATGGAGACGCTACCGATGACGCTACGCCTACGTTCACTGGCAGCGGCATACCTGATAGCCTGATCACTTTCTACAGCGACGACCAAGTCATCGGCTCGGCTCAAGCCTCCGCTGACGGCCAGTGGCGGTTCACACCGGCACAGCCTCTGAGTGAAGGTGATCACAGCATTAGCGCGATAAGCACCAATGGCGTGATCAGCAATACATTCGAGCTGACAGTTACCCCTCTGACGGGGTTGAACAATCCGTTGGGGCTGACCCTGTCCGATGTCATGAGCGACACCAGTAAAGACTTCTTTGTCACAGCAGTACCTGAAGTCAGCAGCGGATTCTCCGTACCGGTCCTGGAGTTTGATGCACAACTGTTTGCTCAAGACAGCACATTATCGCCAATCCCCTCCACCGATTACGGTGTAACCGTTCAGGCCGACCTGACGATGGTGAACTTGATGGAGCAAATGCAGCTGCATCAGCCAATGACATAAAAACGATAAAAGTCTCAACTTAATCTGAAATTCCCCCTGAAGAAACGGGGCTGCCGGGCTGGATGATTGTGTGAGCGATCACCAGTCCAAGAGGTGTAGCCCCGCCTGGAAGCTGTCGGCGCAGCTGGGCTTATTAAACATGCCCGTCGCCAAGTCGTTGATCTTGAACCCGCGATTTTGTCCGAGAAAGGTGTCAAGGAGGAGCTCACGAGCCAGTGATATCCCCAGATCTAAATGTGGGGGCTTGCTCGCGAAGAGGCCCGCAAAAACACCGTAATGTCCCTCGCCAGCCACCCAACAACTGTCTAGTCTATGGCCGACCTTTTCCGAGGATTGCCCATGTCCGCGCCTAGCATGACGTTGTTCCAACATCCCGCTTCGCCATTTGTCCGCAAAGTCCTGGTCCTGCTCCACGAAACCGGCCAGCAAGACCGGGTCGCGCTGGAGACCGTGCAGGTCACGCCGATCAGCCCGGTCCCGGCGCTGAATGAAGGCAACCCGGTGGGCAAGATCCCGGCCCTGCGCCTGGCCGATGGCAATGTGTTGCACGACAGCCGGGTGATCCTCGACTACTTCGACCACCAGCATGTCGGCAACCCGCTGATCCCCCGTGATGGCTCGGCCCGCTGGCGGCGCCTGACCCTGGCCTCGATGGCTGACGCGGTCATGGATGCGGCCGTATTGATGCGCTATGAAACCGCCCTGCGCCCGGCCGACAAGCAGTGGGACAGTTGGCTGCAAGAGCAGCGCAACAAGATCCGCCGCGCCCTGGCCGAGCTGGAGCGGGACGCTATCGCTGAGTTGGCCTGCCATTTCGACATCGCCTCAATCAGCGTCGCCTGCGCCTTGGGTTATGTGGATTTCCGCCACCCGGGCCTGCAGTGGCGCTCCAGCAATCCAAAACTGGCAGCCTGGTACGCCGAGGTCAGCCAACGGCCTTCGATGCTGGCGACTCAGCCTCCGGCCTGACCGGCGTCCCCCCTGTAGGAGCGAGCTTGCTCGCGAAGGTATTGCAGGCGCATTGCCGAGGTGGATGTACCTTTTGCGCGAGCAAACTCGCTCCTACAAGGGGCGGGGAGCAAGGCGATGATCATCGCCACCAACTCTCCCCTCACCTGCTGATCCTCACGCAGCCCGATCATTGCACCGCCTCCAGGTCAAACGCCAACGGCTCGGCCGCCTTGCGCTTGCCCACGCCATACCAGTCCAGTTTGCGTGTCAGCACCATCACCGTGCCCAACAGCCCGAACAGCAACAACGAGCCCATCAACAGCGCGTAATCCTCGGCACTCAGCAGCCCGTACAGCAAGCCGTACAGCGCCGCCAACCCCGCCGAGAACCCCAGGCCGTGGGCCACGCTGCGCAGCACATGGCACACATAAAAACCGATCAACAACACACAAGCACTGGCCGAGATCAGGTACGCCAGGGCAAAGCCGATATGCTCGGACAGCGACAGCAGCAGCAGGTAGAAAAACGCCAGGGCCACCCCCACCAATGCATATTGGATCGGGTGCACCGCCAGGCTCTTGAGCACTTCGAACAGGAAGAAACCGGCGAACGTCAGGGTGATAAACAGCAGCGCATATTTGATCGCGCGGTCACTCTTGAGGTACTGGTCCACCGGGTCGATAAAGTTCACGCCAAAGCTGCGTTCGTTGAAGTCATCACAGCGACTGCCAACCACGCAGCCGTACAGCGCCTCCTCAAGGTTGGTGGAGAAAAACGACGTCTGCCAATTGGCGGTAAACCCCTGGTCAGTGACCTCGCGCTGCACCGGCAGGAAGTTGCCGACAAAACTCGGATGGGGCCAGTTGGAGGCCAGCTTGACCACGCTGGTCTTGCCCACCGGCAGCACTTGCAGTTGCTCGGTACCTTGCAGGCGCAGGTCGAAGGCGAAATCCAGCGGTGCGGGGTTCATGCTGTCTTGGGCCGGCAACGGTACATGCACGCCGGCACCGAGGAAGCTGACCTGGGTGCCCGGGGCAAACTCCAGGCGTTGGCTGCCCAACTCCAGCTTCAGGGCGTTTTCAATCCCACGGATGTCGCTGATGCCGACCGCCAGGAACGCCTGCTCAAACGTGTAATCGGCAAAGTTTTCCTTGATCCCCATCTGCGCCGGCAGCACAAACCGACCGCTGATACGGTTGTCGGCATGGAACAGCCGCGCCTGGTAAATCCCCCGCGCCCGCAGCTCGGTCTGCACCTTGCCGTCGAGTTCGAAATGCTCCGGCAGGAAGTACAGGCGCCCGTGTTCTTCGCTGAGCACTTCATAGCGTTTGTTGAGCTTTTCATTGAGCTTCCATTCACGCACGGTCTTGCGATACGGCACCACCATCAACGGCCCACTCACCTGCTGGCTGTAGCTGGAGCTGCGGGCAATGTCCATCAATACGCCGTCGCGCATCTCCTGGCGGTCGTTAATGATGCCGTCAATCATCAGCAACGGAATCAGCAATAGCAGGATCAGCAGCGCAATGGCGCCCAGTTTGAATAGCAGGCTGCGGTTCATGGGTCTCTCCCTGTTTGGATGGGGAGAGTCTGGTGGTGGCGTGTGGGGGATTTATGAGGGCAATGTGGAGACTGTGTGGAGATGCAGCACCACTTGCACACCACCGGGCACATTGCCGATCTGCAATGAGCCGCCATGCAGCTTCATCACTTCCTCGACAAAATTCAGGCCCAGGCCGGTGCTTTTGCGCCCGCTGGCCGGGCGTGGCAAGGAGTAGAAACGCTCGCTCAAGCGTGGCAAGGCATACTCGGGGATTGGCTCGGCCTGGTTGAACAGGCGCACATGCACATCCTCATTGTGCACCTGGGCACTGAAGCGCAGGATGCCGCCGGGCGGGGTGAAATCCAGGGCGTTTTCCAGCAGATTGCCCAGGGCCTGGCGCAGCAGGAACGGCTCGCCATACAGCTTCACGTCGGCTTCGATCAGGCGCTCGACCTGCAACCCGGCCTGTTCGATCCGCGCACATTGCGCCTTGAGCACCTCATCCACCAACGCCGCCAACGGCACCGCCGATTGCTGCTCCAGACCCTGGCGTTGTTCGACCTGGGCCAGGTTCAACAGGCGCTCGATCAACTGCTGCAACCGCGCGCTTTCGCTGGCGATATTGCCGACAAACCGTTGCTGCTGGACCGCTGTCATTTCACCCTGCAACAACTCCGCCGCACCACGGATCGCCGCCAGCGGGCTTTTCAGTTCATGGGTCAAGGTGTGTACATAACGCTCGACGTAGGCCTTGCCTTCCAGTTGTGTACGCATGTGCTCCACCGCCGTGGACAGCTGTTCCAGCTCACCGCCGCGATAATGCGGCAACTCGGCGCGCCGCCCTTCGCTGACGGCCTGGGCATAGGTGGTCAGGCGCCGCAGCGCAGCACTCAGCCACCACGACAACAGCGCCCCCAGCAATAAACCCAGCGCCACCAGGCCCGCGCCGTACCACAGTAAACGGCGCTCGGTACGGTCGACATAGGGTTGCAGCGAACTGTTGGGCTTGGCCACGGTAACCGCGCCGATGATCTGCCCGTTATCGCGGATCGGCGCGCCGACGTGCATCACCGACGAGGCCGGGTCATCGGCATCACTGCGGGTCGAACGGGCGCCATATTCGCCGCGCAGGGTCAGGTACACGTCGTTCCATTTCGAGTAGTCCTGGCCCACGGCTTCACCGGTGGAGTCCAGCAGCACAATGCCCTTGGCGTCGGTGACATAGATACGGTGGTTGACCTGGTTCTTCGCCAGCCCCCAGATCGTCGCGCCGGGCTGGCGCTCGCCATAGGCCTTGAGCACCGTCGGCCAGTGGCTTTGGCCCAGGGTGCCGTTCTTCACATCCTCACGCAGGATTTCCGCCAGCAGGTTGGCGGTGTCCACCAGGGTTTCCTCGGTGGACTGGCGCACGCCGGGGCGGATTTCCTTCATCACCGTGTTGAGCACAAAGTAGCCGGTCAGGCCGATAAACAGCGCATACACCAGGAAAATCCGCAGCCCCATGCGCATCAGGCGTGGCTCGGGCTGTAGCTGTAACCCAGGCCGCGATGGGTCTGGATCGGCTCGGCATCGGCCGCCACACTGCGTAGCTTGCTGCGCAGGCTTTTGATATGGCTGTCGATATTGCGCTCGTAGCCGGCATCGGCGGCCACACCGACAGCATCCAGCAGTTGCTCGCGGCTGAACACCCGCTCGGGCTGCTCCAGCAGGCAGTTGAGCAGACGAAATTCATGACGGGTGAGGTTCAAGGGCAGGCCACGGTAGTGGATCTGTACCCGCTCGTGATCGACCTGGAACAGTTCGCTGCTGGGCGGCGCCACGACCGGCATCACCCGCTTGAGGATCGCCTTGACCCGCGCCGCCACTTCCCGGGGGCTGAAGGGCTTGACCACATAATCATCGGCACCGATCTCCAGGCCCACCACGCGATCGATCTCACCGTCGCGGGCACTGAGGAACATCACCGGCACTTCACTGAAGCGGCGCAGTTGCTTGCAGGTTTCAAGGCCGCTGATGTCCGGCAGGCCGATGTCGAGGATCAGCATATCTGCCGGGGTCTGCCGTTGATGCTCCAGCGCCGCCTGGCCGAGGGTCAGCCAGGTGGTGGTGAAACCTTCGCCCTGCAGGGCAAAAATCAGCGTGTCGGCTATCGCCGCTTCGTCTTCGACAATCAGGATATGAGGCATGGCGTCCGAGCACAGGGAGCTAAAGGTGAACGGTGCCCCATGCCTTGTGCGGCGTCAATCAGCAGTCGGGTTTGTCGGCGGTATAGCGGCGGGCCGGGTTCACGGCGGCGCCGAATTCACGCAGGGCCTTGGCACCGATCAGCAGCGGGTAGTTGAAGCTGCTGCGATCGGTCAGGTTGACCTCGACGGTGCGCTTGACGTTGCCCAGGCACATTTCCAGGTCCACCACCGGGCGTTTGGCGACGCTGGTTTCTTCGCCGTCTTCATCTTCGTCAGCACGGTTCTTGATCTTGCTGATGCGCGCCACTTTGTGTTCGTAGACCTTGTTGCTCACATCCTTGCCACTGAGACGGAAGCGCACCCAATCCTCACCATCGCGGGTGAAGGTCTCGATGTCACGGGCCGACAGCGAAGCCGTCAGCGCGCCGGTGTCCATCTTGGCCTTGAAGGTTTCGCCGATCTCCGGCAACTGGATGTATTCGTAGCGCCCGTACAGGGTCGGCTCGGCGGCCATCACCGGCAGGGCAGCCAGGGCTAACAGAGCAAGGAGAGATTTCACGTCGGAGGGTTCCTTGAAGTAAGTAGGCCAATACTAGACTGCAAATACAGCCCGAAGTTGGATCATTACTTACCATACACAACACAAAGTGAAACATTCGTCAGGCGATTTGCGATTTGGCCTCTAGACTCAAGCTGCTTATGATGGCCCGTCCACCCGCTTGCAAGAGTTCCTTATGCGCCGCCTGCTCACCGGCTGTTTTGTCACACTGCTGCTGTTACTCAACACGCTGATCCTGATCGGCCCCCTGTTGGTATTCGCCCTGCTCAAGCTGGTGGCGCCCGGTCGTTCACGGGACTACGCCTCCGCCGCAGTGATGTGGATCGCCGAGACCTGGGCCGAGATCGACAAGCTGATATTCGCCTGGTGCATTCCCACCCAATGGGACATTCGCGGCGATACCGGCTTGCGTGGCGACACGTCCTACCTGGTGATCAGCAACCACCAATCCTGGGTCGATATCCCGGCGCTGATCCAGACCCTCAACCGGCGCACGCCGTTCTTCAAGTTCTTCCTGAAAAAGGAACTGATCTGGGTACCGTTCCTGGGCCTTGCCTGGTGGGCCCTGGACTACCCGTTCATGAAACGCTACAGCAAGGCGTTTCTGGCCAAGCACCCGGAACTGGCGGGCCAGGACCTGAAGATCACCCAACAGGCCTGCGAGCTGTTCAAGCGCCAGCCGGTGACGGTGGTCAACTACCTGGAAGGCACGCGGTTCACCCAAGCCAAGCGGGCACAACAGGATTCACCCTTCACCCACCTGCTCAAGCCCAAGGCCGGTGGCGTGGCGTTTGTGCTGGCGGCCATGGGCGAACAGCTGGACGCGATCCTCGACGTCACGGTGGTTTATCCACAAGACAGGATCCCGGGCTTCTGGGACTTGATCAGCGGCGCAGTGCCCCGCGTGATTGTTGATATCCGCACCCGCGAGCTGGATCCTGCGCTGTGGCAGGGCGATTACGAGAACGATCCGGCGTTTCGCCAGACCGTCCAGAACTGGGTCAACCAGCTCTGGATGGAGAAGGATGTGCGCATTGATGAGCTTGCCAGGTAACTCGTTGCCGACAGCGATTACCCCCAGACAAACTCACTCGTTTAAAACTCGACCGAAGCACTGCTTCCTGCACTGAAACCAATACCGCCAACGCTCCCCGAGGCGTGCGCACCACCGGAGGCATTACCCGCTCCCGACTCAGGTTTGTTACCGTTTGTCATTTCAGAGAAAGACATGAACTTCATACCGCTGGCCTTCTCAAACTCCTCCTTGGTCATTTTTTCGTTGGCGCCCTGGGGTTGCACGAATGACGAGACTGGGTTGCGCGATATTGTTGATTCACTCATTGAAAGATCTCCATGAAGGTAATGACACCCGTCCTGGCACTCCCTCACAGGAATAAGAAGAAGCCGGGTTCCAAGCGAGTGTTGATCAGTGGTACAGACCGACCGCTCAGTTCCCAGGACAACTTCACAGCGAGATGTTTCTCAGCTCCCCGCCCCCCAGATGCCGGCGAGCTTGCCCAGTACAGAAGTGCTTGCACCCTGGCCACCCAGATACTGCAGGATCACCGGGGCAAACTGGCCGATCATGCCGCTGTCCATGCCCAGGGCGCTGAAGGCGGTGTTCAGGTCGTTGGTGTCTTTGACGTTACCCAGCAGGCCATCGAGGCCGCTGGTCTTGCTGCCGCCGGTCTGGCCGAGCATGCCGCTCAAGGCGCCGAGGCTGCCCAACGCATTGTTGCCCGACAGCTTGTCCAGGCCCGGTACGCTCTTGCTCAACTGCGAGTAATCACTGCCGCCCAACTGGTTCTTGGCCAGGCCCAACATAGCGCCGGTACCACCGACCGCCTGCTCCGGGGTGATATTCAACTGCTTGGTCAACGCCCCCAGCAAACCGGCGGTTTCTGAAGTCGGTGCGGCAGCGGCGGCCTTGTTGGTACCTTGCGCGCCGGACACGGCGTTGGCCACATCGCCCAGGCTGAAGCCTGCTGCGAATACCGGGCTGGCAGCCACGGTCAGGAGGCAGGACAGGGCAAAACCGCGTGAAATCTTCATGGGGACAACCTCTAAAATTAGGAGCTAAAGCAGCCGTTGGACTCAGCATCCCGTAGGTTGTTCCGCCGCGCAGATTTGTTCAGATAGGCGACAAAAACCGACGCAATCAAATTGCCACTAGGAACCCATCACCGCTCATAGGGTCAATCAAGACACTACAAAATTTGTCAGGAAGAGCCTTATGACTGCGTCCCAACCTCCAGTGATCGAGCACAAGCCCTCATTCTGGACCCGCTCACGCCTGTTCATCGGCGCCTGTGTGGTGGTGGTTGCCGGCATTGGCGGCGCGCTCTACACCCAGGACAGCGTAAAAGCCGCTGCAACGCTGGTGAGCACTACGCAACAACCGGCTGCGCAAATCATGGCGCACAAGGATTACCTGGAAGTCCAACCGATTGCGGCCACCGCACCGGAGCCGGATCGCAGCCTTGAACTGTGGGCCCTGCCCGCTGGCGGCACACCGGTGTCCCTGGGCCTGTTGCCGGAGGATGGCAAAGGCATCATTGGCCTTAATCCGCGCCAACAGGAAACCATCAGCCAGCCGGTAGAGTTGATGGTCAGTTCGGAAACCAAGGGTGGCTCGGTGAGCAAGCAGCCTACCGGCCCGACGGTGTACCAGGGCGCGCTGGCAATCCGCTGACGCTCAAACACCACAAAACCAATGTGGGAGCCAGCTCCCACATTGGCTATTGGTGGCGGTGATTACGCCGCGCTGAACAACTTGTGCGGGTCAATCACAAACTTCTTCGGCACACCGGCATCGAACTCGCCATAACCGCGTGGCGCGTCGTCCAGGCTGATCACCTGTACGCCCACGATTTCGGCGATGTTGATACGGTCCCACATGATCGCCTGCATCAACTGGCGGTTGTACTTCATCACCGGGGTCTGGCCGGTGTGGAAGCTGTGGGACTTGGCCCAACCCAGGCCAAAGCGAATGCTCAGGCTGCCCATTTTCGCGGCAGCGTCCACCGCACCCGGATCTTCGGTGACGTACAGGCCGGGGATGCCGATCTTGCCCGCCACTCGTACCACGCCCATCAGTGAGTTGAGCACCGTGGCCGGGGCTTCCGCCTTGACGCCGTCGTGGCCGTGGCCGCGTGCTTCAAAGCCCACACAGTCGACGGCGCTGTCCACTTCCGGCTCGCCGAGCAACGCAGCGATTTGTTCGTGCAGCGGAGTGTCAGTGGACAGGTCGGCGATTTCAAAACCCTGGGCCTTGGCATGGGCCAGGCGGATCGGGTTGACGTCGCCGATGATCACCACCGCCGCACCCAGCAGGCGAGCAGAGGCCGCAGCGGCCAGGCCAACCGGGCCGGCGCCAGCAATGTAGACGGTACTGCCAGGGCCAACGCCTGCGGTGACCGCTCCGTGATAGCCGGTCGGCAGGATGTCGGAGAGGCACGTCAGGTCGCGGATCTTCTCCATGGCCTTGTCGCGATCCGGCAGCTTGAGCAGGTTGAAGTCGGCATACGGCACCAGCACGTATTCCGCTTGCCCACCCGTCCAGTCCCCCATATCCACATAACCGTAGGCACCACCGGCACGGGCCGGGTTGACGGTCAGGCACACACCGGTGTGTTGCTCTTTGCAGGAACGGCAGCGCCCGCACGCAACGTTGAACGGTACCGATACCAGGTCGCCAAGCTTCAGGTTCTCGACGTCGCTGCCTTTCTCGATCACCTCACCGGTGATTTCGTGACCCAGTACCAGGCCGGTCTGGGCGGTGGTACGGCCGCGCACCATGTGTTGGTCGGAGCCGCAGATGTTGGTGGAGACCACGCGCAGGATGACGCCGTGTTCGATCTTCCTGCCACGGGGATCCTGCATTTTGGGATAGTCGATTTTCTGTACTTCGACCTGGCCGTTGCCCAGATATACGACACCACGATTACCAGACATGCTTTCACCTCGCTGTTGTTTTTATGGAACTGCGCGGCCCCTTTGGGTGGGCGGCGCGTTTAAGTGCTCGGGTACAGATGCTGTTTCTTGTGTTGTTGCTGATGGCCTCTTCGCGGGCAAGCCCGCTCCCACATTTGATCGGGTTCACACAGTCAACCATGTGGGAGCTGGCTTGCCTGCGATAGCAATCTAAAGAACGACGGTGCGATTGGCGTTCAAGAATACCCGCCGCTCAATGTGATACCCCACCGCCCGCGCCAGGGTCAGGCCTTCAATATCCCGCCCCTTGGCAATCAAATCCTCGGGATAATGACTGTGGTCCACCACCTCCACGCCCTGGGCGATGATCGGGCCCTCGTCCAGGTCGTTATTGATGTAATGCGCAGTGGCGCCGACCAGCTTCACCCCTTTGTTGTAGGCCTGGTGATAAGGCTTGGCGCCCTTGAACCCCGGCAGCAACGAGTGATGGATATTGATCGCCTTGCCATCGAGCTTGCGACACAACTCTGGCGACAGCACTTGCATGTAGCGCGCAAGGATCACCAGTTCGGCGCCCGCCTCTTCAATCACTTGCCACACCTGACGCTCCTGGGACGGTTTGTCGTTGGGGTCGAGGGGGAAATGGTAGTAGGGAATCTGGTGCCAGTCGGCCAGGGGCTTGAGGTCGGGGTGGTTGGAGACCACCGCGACCACATCCATCGACAGTTGACCGATACGCTGGCGGTACAGCAGGTCGTTGAGGCAGTGGTCGGCCTTGGAGACCATGATCACCACTTTGGGCCGATAGTTCGGTGCCGTCAGCTCGAAGATCATGCCAAAGGCTTCGCCGCGCGTGGCCAGGCCATCACGGAAGCCTTGCTCGTCAAAACCATCGGGCTGGCGGAATTCCACGCGGATAAAAAAGCGGCCCGAGAGGCGGTCATCGAACGAATGGTGCTCGGTGACGTAGCAGCCTTGCTCGAACAGATAGCGGGTGACCGCGTCCACCGTGCCGAGCACGCTGGGGCAATCGGCGGTCAAAATCCATGTATCAGGTGCGCGGCTCATTACAGTTAACTCCTCATACAGCGATGCGGCTTACTGTAGGAGCGAGCTTGCTCGCGAAAAATCCAAGGGCGCCGCGTTCATTCAGGATGCGTGCGTTATCGTTGACGTTTTTCGCGAGCAAGCTCGCTCCTACAGGGTCATATCAGGCTTGGACGTTCAGGCCATATTCGGCCGCCGCATCCTGCAACCACAACCACCAGTAATCCGAGAAGCTGCGACGGATCAGCAGTTCCCAGGTGTCTTCGCCAGTATGACGAATCACCAGTTGCGACTTGGCGAACACCGTGCCCACGGCCTTGCCCACCGGGAAGTTGTCGGGATGCACGTCGTAGCTGGTGGATTTCATCAGCACATCGCGCACGTTCGGGCCGCTGAGCTCGAGGATCTGCTGGCCGCCACTGACGTTGACGACCTGGATATGCAACTCACCCAGGGCCGTGCGCAGGCTTTGCTCGGCGGTGAATTCTTCGCCGCTTGGCACGATCAACAGCCACTCATCCGGGCCGAGCCATTGCAGGCTGGTTTCACCCTTGACGATCACCGTCAGGGCGCCGGGCAACTCGATGCCCAAGGCCTTGTGTACGCCGGCGGCAAACGCGGCGTCATGGCCATCGCCACGGATGGTCAGGTGACCGAGCAGTTTCTTTTCACGCACGGTCACGCCGGCGTTCTTGCGACCCTTGCCCACCTGGCTGGCGAGGTCGGCATGGTGCAGCGACGACTCGGCCTTGGCCCTGGTGGTGGGGCGTTGTTGGTAAACATTGGCTGCGGTCATAAAGCACCTTTCTTGAATTCTGTGGTGGATCTACTGGCGCCTTCGCGAGCAAGCCCGCTCCCACATTTGGAATGCATTCCCCTGTGGGAGCGCGTTTGCTCGCGAAGGCCGCGACTCGGTCTGTCAGATGTTCTGCCGCTCGCCTTTAGGGTCGAAAAACACCGAAGACACAATCTCGGCCTCGATCACGCTGCCATCGGCCTGGGGCGAGAACACCCGCTCACCCATACGCTTCAAGCCGCCCTTGACCACCGCCATCGCAAATGAATAGCCGAGGGAGTTGTGGGCATAACTTGAGGTGACGTGACCGACCATCTTCATCGGGATCGTCTGCTTGGGATCGAACACCAACTGCGCGCCTTCCGGCAGCCACACCTTCGGATCAATCGGCTTCAAGCCCACCAGTTGCTTGCGCTCTTCGCGCACGCAGTCTTCACGGTTCATCCCACGCCAGCCGATCCACGAGAACGGTTTGGTACGGCCTACGCACCAGCCCATGTTCAGGTCGTCCGGGGTCATCGAGCCGTCGGTATCTTGCCCTACGATGATGAAGCCCTTCTCGGCCCGCAGCACGTGCATGGTCTCGGTGCCATACGGGGTCAGGTTGTACTGTTTGCCGGCCTCGACGATCTGCTCCAGCACGCCCATGGCGTAGTCGGCCTGCACGTTGACTTCATACGACAGCTCGCCGGTGAACGAGATGCGGAACACCCGCGCCGGCACACCGCCGACCAAGCCTTCTTTCCAGGTCATGAACGGGAAACCGTCCTTGTCCAGGTCGATATCAGTGACTTCGGCCAGCAGCTTGCGGCTGTTGGGACCGGACAGGGTCATGGTCGCCCAGTGGTCGGTGACCGAAGTGAAGTACACCTTGAGGTCCGGCCATTCGGTCTGCTGGTAGATTTCCAGCCACTGCAACACACGCGCCGCGCCGCCAGTGGTGGTGGTCATCAGGAAGTGGTTGTCAGCAAGGCAGGCGGTCACGCCGTCGTCGAAGACCATGCCGTCTTCCTTGCACATCAGGCCGTAGCGTGCCTTGCCCACGTCGAGCTTGGTCCAGGCGTTGCTGTAGATACGGTTGAGAAACTCGCGGGCATCCGGGCCCTGGATGTCGATCTTGCCGAGGGTGGACGCATCCAGCAGGCCCACGCTGTCGCGCACGGCCAGGCATTCGCGTTTGACCGCGGCATGCAGGTCTTCACCGTTGCGCGGGAAATACCAAGGGCGTTTCCACTGGCCGACATCTTCAAACTCGGCGCCGTTCTTCACGTGCCAGGCTTGCAGCGCGGTGTAGCGCACCGGCTCGAAGATATGCCCACAGTGCCGGCCCGCGACCGCGCCGAAGGTGACCGGCGTGTAGTTGGGACGGAACATGGTGGTGCCCATCTGCGGGATGGTCACGTTCAGCGAACGGGCGGCAATCGCCAGGCCGTTGACGTTGCCCAGCTTGCCCTGGTCGGTGCCGAAGCCCAGTGCGGTGTAACGCTTGACGTGTTCCACCGACTCGAAGCCTTCGCGGGTGGCCAGTTCGATGGCGGCGGCGGTGACGTCGTTCTGCAGGTCGACAAATTGCTTCGGCGCCCGTGCAGTGGCTTTCTCGTGGGGCACCTGGAACAGCGCCAGGGTTGGCTCTTCCAGACGCGTCAGGGCTTTTGGCAAGGTGCCTTCCACCGGGGCAAACCCGGCTTCGCTGGCCGCGCGTACGCCGCCTTCAAAACCATCGGCCAGGGAGTCACCCAGGCCGTAGACACCGTTGATGCCCCCCACGCACACACGTTTTTGCGGCGCTTCGCCGGGGACGAAACCGAGGATATCTTCACGCCAGGTCGGCTTGCCGCCCAGGTGCGAAGCCAGGTGCACCACCGGGCTGTAGCCGCCTGAACTGGCCACCAGGTCACAGTCCAGCCACTCGCCGGGGCTGGTGACTTTATGGGCTTTCACATCAATGGCCGCCACGCGGGCAGCGGTCACATGCTTGCTGCCACGGGTCTCGATCACCGCACTGCCGGTGAGGATGCGAATGCCTTTGGCGCGAGCCTCTTCAACCAGCGCGCCGCGTGGGTTGTGACGCGCATCGGCCACGGCGACCACTGAGAGGCCCGCATCGAACCAGTCCAGCGCAACACGGTAAGCGTGGTCGTTGTTGGTCGACAGCAGCAACTTCTTGCCCGGTGCGACGCCATAACGACGCACATAGGTGGAGACCGCGCCAGCCAGCATATTGCCCGGCACATCGTTGTTGCCGTACACCAGCGGCCGCTCGCAAGCACCGGTCGCCAGCACCACGCGCTTGGCGCGAACACGGTGCATGCGCTGGCGCACCTGGCCAATCGGCGCACGATCGCCGAGGTGGTCGGTAAGGCGCTCATGAATGGTCAGGAAATTATGGTCGTGGTAGCCGTTGACGGTGGCGCGCGGCAACAGCAGCACACCCGGCAGCGCTTGCAGCTCGGCGATCACACTGGCGACCCACTCCACCGCTGGCTTGCCGTCCAGGCTTTCACGGGAGTCGAGCAAGGTGCCGCCGAACTCTTCCTGTTCATCGGCGATAATCACCCGTGCGCCGCTGCGCGCAGCGGCCAATGCCGCAGCCAGACCCGCAGGGCCAGCACCGACGATCAGCACATCGCAGTGATGGTTCATGTTGTCGTAGGTGTCCGGATCGTTCTCGGTCGGCGAGCGACCCAGGCCTGCGGCCTTGCGGATGTACTTCTCGTAGGTCATCCAGAACGATTGCGGGTACATGAAGGTTTTGTAGTAGAAGCCCGGCGGCATCAGCTTGCCGCCGACCTTGCCGAGGATGCCCATCATGTCGTTGTTCACGCTCGGCCAGCCGTTGGTGCTGGTAGCGACCAAACCTTGATACAGCGCCTGTTGCGTGGCGCGTACGTTGGGAATCTGCGTGGCTTCGGTGGCACCAATCTGCAGCACCGCGTTCGGCTCTTCGGCGCCGGCGGCAAAGATGCCGCGCGGGCGCGAGTACTTGAAGCTGCGGCCGATGATGTCAACACCGTTGGCCAGCAGGGCTGCGGCCAGGGTATCGCCTTCAAAGCCCTTGTAGCTCTGGCCGTTGAAGGTGAAGGTCAGGGCTTTATTACGGTCGATCCGGCCACCGTTGGACAGGCGATTGATCTGGCTCATACCTTCTCTCCAGAGGCCTTGGCGGTGAATTGCGGCTTCTCGCCGATCTTGTAGGTTTCAAGAATTTCGTAGGTCAGAGTGTCGCGGGTGGCGTTGAAGTACTGACGGCAACCGGCGGCATGGATCCACAGTTCGTGATGCAGCCCACGGGGGTTATCGCGAAAGAACATGTAGTCGCCCCACTCTTCATCGGTGCAGGCATTGGGGTCCAGCGGGCGCGGGATATGCGCTTGGCCGGAGGCGTGGAATTCCTCTTCGGAGCGCAGTTCGCCACAGTGAGGACAGAAGATATGCAACATAGGGAATTTCTCCTGTTAGTGGGCGACGGCCGCAGCGCCGTGTTCGTCGATCAGCGCACCGTTGTGGAAACGGTCGATGGAGAAAGGTGCCGCCAACGGGTGCATTTCACCCTTGGCCAGGCTCGCGGCAAATACGTTGCCTGAGCCGGGGGTGGCCTTGAAGCCACCAGTGCCCCAACCGCAGTTGAAAAACATGTTCGGGACCGGGGTCTTGGAGATGATCGGGCACGCGTCCGGCGTGGTGTCGACGATGCCGCCCCACTGGCGGTTCATGCGCACCCGCGACAGCACCGGGAACATCTCGACGATGGCCTGGATGGTGTGTTCGATCACCGGGTACGAACCACGCTGGCCGTAGCCGTTGTAGCCGTCGATACCGGCGCCGATCACCAGGTCGCCCTTGTCGGACTGGCTGATATAACCGTGTACGGCGTTGGACATGATCACGCTGTCGATAATCGGCTTGATCGGCTCCGACACCAACGCTTGCAGCGGGTGGGATTCGATCGGCAGGCGAAAACCGGCGAGCGAAGCCATATGCCCGGAGTTACCGGCCGTGACCACACCGACGCGCTTGGCACCGATAAAGCCTTTGTTGGTTTCCACGCCGATGCACACGCCGTTTTCCTTACGGAAACCGATGACTTCGGTCTGCTGGATCAGGTCCACGCCCAAGGCGTCGGCGGCGCGGGCAAAACCCCAGGCCACGGCATCGTGACGGGCCACGCCGCCGCGCCGTTGCACGGTGGCGCCGAGTACCGGATATCGAGTGTTTTTTGAGCAGTCGAGGTAAGGGATTTCGTCCTCGACCTGCTTGGCGTTGAGCAGCTCACCGTCCACACCGTTGAGGCGGTTGGCACTGACACGACGCTCGGAATCACGGATGTCCTGCAAGGTGTGGCACAGGTTGTAGACGCCGCGCTGGGAGAACATCACGTTGTAGTTCAAGTCCTGGGACAGGCCTTCCCACAACTTCATCGCATGTTCATAAAGGTGGGCCGACTCGTCCCACAGGTAGTTGGACCGCACGATGGTGGTGTTGCGCGCGGTGTTACCGCCGCCCAGCCAGCCTTTCTCGACCACGGCCACATTGGTGATGCCGTGTTCCTTGGCCAAGTAGTAGGCCGTCGCCAGACCATGCCCGCCGCCGCCGACGATGACCACGTCGTAGACCTTTTTCGGGGTCGGCGTGCGCCACATCTTCTGCCAGTTTTCGTGATGGCTGAGGGAGTGCTTGAAGAGGCCGAAGCCCGAGTAGCGTTGCATAGTCATTACTCCAAAACCGCGCTCAGCGATAAACCGGGAAATCAGCGCACAGGGCAGACACGTGCTTGGCCACGTTGGCCTCGACATCGGCATCGCCGAGGTTGTCGAGGATGTCGCAGATCCAGCCGGCCAACTCGACGCACTGCGCCACTTTGAAACCGCGCGTGGTCACCGCCGGGGTACCGATACGCAGGCCCGAGGTCACGAACGGCGACTGCGGGTCGTTGGGCACCGCGTTCTTGTTGACGGTGATGTGGGCGCGACCGAGGGCTGCGTCTGCGTCCTTGCCGGTGAGGCCCTGGCGGATCAGGCTGACCAGGAACAGGTGGTTATCGGTGCCGCCGGACACCACATCGTAGCCACGCTTGATAAACACGCTGGCCATGGCCTGGGCGTTGTCGATCACCTGCTGTTGATAAGCCTTGAAGCCTGGCTCCATCGCCTCCTTGAAGCACACAGCCTTGCCCGCGATCACGTGCATCAGCGGGCCGCCCTGTGCGCCCGGGAACACGGCGGAGTTGAGTTTTTTCTCAATCTCTTCGTTGGATTTGGCCAGGATCAAACCGCCACGTGGACCGCGCAAGGTTTTGTGCGTGGTGGTGGTAACCACATCAGCGTAAGGCAGCGGGTTCGGGTACAGGCCGGCGGCAACCAAGCCTGCGACGTGAGCCATGTCGACGAACAGCAGCGCACCCACTTTGTCTGCGATCTGGCGGAAGCGCGGGAAATCCAGGGTCTTGGAGTAGGCAGAAAAACCGGCCACGACCATTTTTGGCTTGTGCTCGACGGCCAGGCGCTCGACTTCGTCGTAGTCGATCAGCCCGGTGTCGGTGTTGATGCCGTACTGCACCGCGTTGTACAGCTTGCCCGAGGACGACACCTTGGCGCCGTGGGTCAGGTGACCGCCGTGGGCCAGGCTCATGCCGAGGATGGTGTCGCCGGCATTGATCAGCGCCAGGTACACCGCGCTGTTGGCGGACGAGCCGGAGTGCGGTTGCACGTTGGCATAATCGGCGCCGAACAGCTGCTTGGCGCGCTCGATGGCCAGGGCCTCGACTTTATCCACATGCTCGCAGCCACCGTAGTAGCGCTTGCCTGGATAGCCTTCGGCGTATTTGTTGGTCAGGCCGCTGCCCTGGGCCTGCATTACGCGCTTGCTGGTGTAGTTCTCCGACGCGATCAGCTCGATATGATCTTCCTGACGCTGCTCCTCGGCATTCATGGCCGCCAGCAGTGCGTCGTCATATCCCTGGATCTGGTCTTGTTTGCTGAACATCGCGTCTCTCCCAGCCTTTCGTATTGTTGAGGCCCGTGCAGGGCCCTTTGATGCGATGGTAGGGCCGGCGCAAACAGACCAAATGCCTGCGCACGCCACGCAAAGGTGCGTTTACGACATGGCCTGGGCAAATGCTAACTGGAGGCCGACAAACTGTAGGAGCGAGCTTGCTCGCGAAAAACCTGAGGGCGCTGCGTTCAATCTGGCCGACCGCGTTATCGTTGACGTTTTTCGCGAGCAAGCTCGTTCCTACAGGGGGTTAGGCGATGATCTGACGGAGGAGTAATAGCAGGAGAAAATGCAAGGGATAGAGGATGTAGGCCCAGCGGCGCATGGCCGCAGGCGAGGCATTTTTGGCATGTCGCAACAAGACCAATCCGGCCAATGGCGCAATCAGGCACATCGCCAATCCCGACAGCGCCACACCGTTGCCGCTATCCAACAAAACCTGCCACTGATTGGCAGCCACACACACCAACCCCGGCACCACGCTGAAATACCAGGGGCGACTGAACACCAGCAGCATCGCCAACGGCAGCAATACACCAAAAAAACCGAACATCAGGCTCGACGAAAATACCGCCGCCAATAACAAGGCGATCAGCGCCAATCCACGATCAAAAAGCGCCTTCTGCAGCCATCCCCGGGCAACCAGCAAACCCAGTGCCAGGGTTGGCAGCACATTCAATGTATCGGCATCCTCGATAAACATCCGATACGGCACCTCGCTGATCGCACTGAACAGCAGCAACCAACCCAGGTAACGCCATTGAAAGGTCGCAGGTCCATCCTTGACCCGGTGCAGGTTCGCCGCAATCGCCAGGCAAAACCACGGGAACGCCAGGCGCCCCGGTACGTAAAGGCCATCGAGGTTCAAGCCGACATAACGCAAGTGATCGAGCACCATGCACAGCAGGGCCAGCCATTTGAGCAGATCGAGGGCGCCATCGCGCACGCGTCCTACAGGAATCGTTTCAGTACCGTGCATAATTCCCCAGAGACTTTGCATTAACAGTGCGTGCGCCCGCCGGATATTCTTGGTTAAAGTGCGCACCAACATCGACCACAGGAACGGGCCATGACCGACAAGAGCCAACAATTCGCCAGCGACAACTATTCCGGTATCTGCCCGGAAGCCTGGGCCGCCATGGAACTCGCCAACCAGGGCCATCAACGCGCCTATGGCGACGATGAATGGACCCACCGTGCCGCCGACGGTTTCCGCAAACTGTTTGAAACCGACTGCGAAGTGTTCTTCGCCTTCAACGGCACCGCCGCCAACTCACTGGCCCTGTCGTCCTTGTGCCAGAGCTACCATAGCGTGATTTGCTCGGAAACCGCCCACGTCGAGACCGACGAATGTGGCGCACCGGAGTTTTTCTCCAACGGCTCCAAGCTGCTCACCGCCCGCACCGAGAATGGCAAGCTGACCCCGGAGTCGATCCGCGAGATCGCGCTCAAGCGCCAGGATATCCACTACCCCAAGCCCCGCGTCGTGACCCTGACCCAGGCCACCGAAGTGGGCAGCGTGTACACCCCGGATGAAATCCGCGCCATCAGCGCCACCTGCAAGGAACTGGGGCTGAACCTGCACATGGACGGCGCACGCTTTTCCAACGCCTGCGCCTTCCTCGGCTGCTCACCCGCGGACCTGACCTGGAAAGCCGGCGTGGACGTGTTGTGCTTTGGCGGCACCAAGAACGGCATGGCGGTGGGCGAAGCCATCCTGTTCTTCAACCATAAGCTGGCCGAAGACTTCGACTACCGCTGCAAACAGGCCGGTCAACTGGCGTCGAAGATGCGATTCCTTTCCGCGCCGTGGGTCGGCCTGCTGGAAAACGATGCCTGGCTCAAGCATGCGCGTCACGCCAACCACTGCGCGCAGTTGCTCAGCAGCCTGGTGGCGGACATTCCCGGTGTGGAGTTGATGTTCCCGGTGCAGGCCAACGGCGTGTTCCTGCAACTGTCAGAGCCGGCCATTGCCGCGCTGACAGCCAAGGGCTGGCGCTTCTACACCTTTATCGGCAAGGGCGGCGCGCGCTTCATGTGTGCGTGGGATACCGAGGAAGAGCGCGTACGTGAACTCGCGGCGGATATTCGCGAAGTGATGGGCGCCTGATCTCAGACTTGTCGGCGATGGCGCCCTCAAGACCGCCACCGCCGGCAAGCCGATTTCTACAACTGGAGGGGTTGCAAGGCATCCCACTGGTCAATAGGCCCGGGATTGTTTTCGAACGCCCCACCGCCAAATGTCACCGCCAGTTTGTTCACCGCATTCAAGGCTGTGGTCACAGCGCCCTCGGCCCAGCCACCGGTCCAGGAGATGTCATCTCCCGACAGAATGAAACCGTCCGGCTCGCCCTCCTTCACACCGCTCATGAACTGGGAAAACAGCAGTCGCTGATACTCATACTGCCCCGGCAGGTTCATCTTGAAGGCACACAGGTAAAACGGCTCGTCTTCCCAGTTGATCTCGACAAAGGGGTCAACCATGCCGAACTCGGCGGCCAGGTTCAGTTGCGTGTTGGCGTACACGGTATCCAGCAAGGTTGTGCACAACTGGACATGGGACGGCAACGGCGCGCTACGGTCTCCCAGAAACTTCAGACTGTCATCGTTCCAGGTATATGAAAGAAACATCCCGCTGCCCTTGTTCACCCCGTTACCTGGGCCGTAGTCCAACAGGTATGTGCCACGGGTCAGGCGATCCGACAAGGTCACGCTCATCTTGTAGCGACCACCCTCGAGATCACTCCAAAACGGCCGGCGGGTGGTGGCGAAGATTTTCGCCGACTGCATGTAGTGGGTATACATGACCGCCTCCCAGGTAGCCTGGGGCAGCAAATTGTTCATTGAGGTAAAACGTTCCTTGCCATCCATATAGCGGAACTTGTCGAGTATCCGCACGTGTGGCGTATAGACCACACTTTTAAAGTTGCGCAGGGTGTCGCTGTCCAACTTGTTGTCATGCAGGTACACATCGAACGTGCCATTTTTCAGGCGAATGATCTGCCGGACCTCCTGGTTGAGAGGATCGGCGATTTCCCGACGCGTCAGACTCTCCACAGTCGTGTCCGCCGGCCAATGGACCAGAGCGTCGCCGAACGAAGCCGGCGTGCCGCTCCATAAGCGCTGGGGCAGTTCGCTGGAGCCGTCGTACATCAAGGTATGGTTGGTATCCAGGCCGGTATAAAGCACCCGCAGCACTTCCAGGAAACAGTTTGGATAGTCCGTGTTCCAGCCGCCAGTGCCGAAGCCGATCTGGCCAAACAGGTCGATGTCTTCACGGCTCCACTTGGCCTGTTCGACCATGGCGGCATAGAAACTGAGGCCATCCCATCCCGCCCTCAGGATCGTGTTCCAGATGGCCTTGATTTCGTCCTGATTCACCTGCCCCTCACTCATCGCAGCTTCCATGTCAGCGAAACGGATCGGGTCCTGCGCCAGAAAATCGTCGAAGAACATGTCCTCGATTCTTCTGTATTTATCCGGGAGATTATCGCGCTCGTAATAAGTCTGCTCATTCTTATAGTCGACAACGGTACTGGGCGCAGCAGGTGAACCAGGGTTGGGAAAGTCCGCCGAATTGGTGCTCATCCCAACCTTATCAAAGTAGTGCATCAACGCCTTGCCGGATTTGGGAAAGCGCATGGCTCCCAACTCACAAATCACCCGGTTCTGGGGGTCGTTGCGATCACCTACCACGTGGGAGTAGAGCCGCCCACCGATACGGCCAGAGGCCTCTACCACAATCGGATGCAGGCCCATGCGCATGGCCTCATAGGCAGCAACCAACCCGGATACGCCGGCACCGACAATCAGCACCTGGGCCCCCAGTTGCTCCTCGGGGACGCGACCCAGAGGCTGCTTAAGCATGGCCGCCCGCAATAAATACCAGGCGTAATGAAAAGGGAAATCAGGAATCAGCGCCGTAACGTTGTTGTTCAGCAGCCGTTGGGCACCTTGGGAACGGGAGGGAATTGCAGACATGATTGCTTCCTTGCAGGTTGGTTGGGTGATTGTCCACCCTCTACTACAAGGCTAAAGGTGACTGCGACGGGACTGAGGATCAGCCTAGAAGATCTTCTAGGCTGCAGTTATATCGCTTTGCAATAAGACTGCGGGGCTCCATCGCCATTAACGAAAACCCATTACTTACGAAAAGTCTGAAGTGATTATTTATAGATCACGATTCAATTGGCTCATCAGTTATCCGATGCTGCGGCACTCACTATAAAAACAAGCCGTGAATCTATGACCACCCTATCTGACAAGACGGCTCCTCCCGTCACACCCGGCCTGAAAATCGAGACCCGTTCCATTGACTATGTGCCGCGCAACGAACGGCACGGCAAAGTCTGGCACCAAGGTCCCTTTTGGTTCACCGGCAATTTCGTCCTCACCACCATGGTCACCGGGTTCACCGGTGCTGCGCTGGGCTTGGGCCTGGTCTATGCAATCCTGGCGATTGTCATCGGCGTGGGCCTGGGCACTTTCGCCATGGCCTTCCACGCCAACCAGGGCCCGCGCATGGGCTTGCCGCAGATGATCCAGTCGCGGGCCCAGTTCGGCCTGCGCGGGGCGATCGTGCCGTTCATTGCCGTGATCTTTGTGTACATCGGCTTCAACGTGTTCAACGTGATCCTCGCCACCGATGCCATCAACACGGTCCTGCCGGGGAGCCGGGCGCCGTGGTATGCGCTGATGATCATCCTTGCGGTGGTGATTGCGGTGATCGGCCATGACTTGCTGCACACCGTGCAACGTTGGCTGACCTACGTGATGATCAGCGTGTTCGCGGTGCTGACCGTCGCCGCCTTGATGAGCCTGTCAGCCGATGCGGCGGTGGCCGAGGCGCATTTCTCCTGGTCAGCGTTCCTGATCCAGCTCAGCGCCGCCGCCGGTTATCAGATCAGCTACGCCGTCTATGTCTCGGATTACTCGCGCTATCTGCCTCACCAAACCCCGTCGCGCCGGGTGATTTTCTGGACATACCTGGGCGCTGCCGGCTCGGCCCTGTGGCTGATGTCCCTGGGCGCGTTCCTGGCCTCGGCCCTGCCTTCGCCCGATGCCATCGGCAGCGTGCGCACCGTGGGCAACCAAGTGATTCCCGGCTTCGGCACCTTTACCGTGCTGATCGCGGTGCCAGCGCTGGTTGGCATCATGGCAGTCAACTGCTATGGCGCGATGCTGACCGGTATCAGTGCCATCGACGGCTTCGTGAAGATCCAGCCGCGCCTCAAGAGCCGTGTCATCGGCATCGGCCTGGTAGCGGTGATCATTTTCCTGATTGCCTTGAGCATTCCTGACAGCTACCTGGCCAGTTTCAACACGTTTGTGCTGCTGATGCTGTACTTCCTGGTGCCGTGGACCGCCGTCAACCTCGCGGACTTCTACCTGGTGCGCAAAGGCCAATACGCCATCAGCGACATCTTCAACCCCGCCGGCATCTATGGCCAATGGGGCAAGGCAGGCATGGTTGCGTACTGCCTGGGCCTGGTGTCGATGATCCCGTTCATGTCGCTGAGTTTCTATGAAGGGCCGGCCGCCGTGGCGCTGGGCGGGGCTGACATCGCGTTCGTGATTGGCCTGGGCGTTTCCGCGGCCATCTATTGCATGATGAGCCGCAACCTTGACCGTGATGCCGAACGCCGTGCCATTGTCGCCAGCGAGGCCATGCTGGAAGGTAATAATCCATGAATACCCTACGTGTCGTCTGTCACCAACTCGCACCGCGCATCGCCGATGTGGAACACAACCGCGCACTCAGTGCCGAGGCTATTCGCGGTGCGGCGGCGCTGGGCGCGCAGGTGGTGGTGTTGCCGGAGTTGATGCAAAGCGGCTACGTGTTCAATGACCGCCAGGAAGCCCTGGCGGTCTCCGAGGATCTGGATGGCCCGACACTCACCCTGTGGAAAGCCCTCGCGAGCGAGCTGGGCATCATTGTCGTGGCCGGGTTTTGTGAGCGGCTGGATGCTGGCCGCCTAGCCAACAGTGCAGCGCTGATTGAACCCGACGCCAGGCTGACGGTGTACCGCAAGGCGCATTTGTGGGGTCGCGAAAAATTGATCTTCACCCCCGGCAACGAGCCCCCACCGCTGGTCGAAACCGCTGTCGGACGCATCGCCATGATGATCTGCTACGACCTGGAATTGCCCGAGTGGGTACGCCTGGCGGCACTGGCCGGGGCCGACCTGCTCTGCGCTCCCGTGAACTGGCCGGACGGCCCGCGCCCAGCTGACGAGAGGCCGGCAGAAATAGTCCGGGTCCAGGCCAATGCCGCAGTCAACCGCATGTTCATCGCCGCTTGCGACCGTCATGGCGAAGAGCGGGGCGTCAACTGGGTGGGGGGATCCGTGATTGTCGACGCCGATGGCTACCCCTTGGCCGGTGCAGTCTCACATCAGAAAGAACAGCGCCTGGTGGCTGACCTGCCGCTGGCCCAGGCCAGGGACAAATTCATCAGCGAGCACAACCACGTACATCAAGACCGTCGGCCGGTTTTGTACTGAACCCTGCGCTGCATACTGGCGAATTGCCGAGACTGTTTTTTGATATTTCTGACAGCTACCAACCCGTTTTTCATGGACTAGGATCTTGGAACCCGCAAGGAAAAGGCCGCTGCAGAGGCCGCCTTTTGGGCCAGACTGCCTGCCGAACAATCGGCCGGAAACGGAAATCCAGCAGAGGGCTACACCATGGAAAATCAAAACTTCGGCAACATCCTGCAAAATGACACTCAACTATCAACCACCCTTGTCGGCTGGGATGACTTCAGGAAACTGGCGCAAGTCGGTGACATCATCCAGGAACCTGGCAGGACGTTGAGAATCACTGAAAAAGTCTTCGAACCGACAGCTTCTGGCGAGCAATTCACGATCCACATCTACGCACGTTAATCCTACCGCCTGATCGTTCCCACCTTCGCGGGGGAACGATCAGCGGGGGATTAGAACTCGATGCGCACATCCCCCTTGGGCACGCTGCAGCACGACAGGATGTAACCCTCGGCTTCGTCTTCCTCGGTGATGCCGCCGTTGTGCTCCATTTCCACTTCGCCGCCCAGCTTCATGACCTTGCAGGTCCCGCAAATCCCCATACCGCAGGCCTTGGGGATCAGCAGGCCGAGCTTGGCCGCCGCCGCATGGACTGTTTCGCCCGGCGCCACACGGATGCTTTTCCCAGACGCAATGAACTCCACCTGGTGCAGGTCCGCCAGGTCAACTTCCGGCGCGTCCGCTGCTTGTTCGGCTTGCTCCACCGCGTCGGCACGGGCTTCCGGCGGCGTGGCGCCGAAAGACTCCTCGTGATAACGCGCCATGTCGAAACCGGCCACTTCCAGCAAGCGCTTGACCGCATTCATGTAGGGCGTGGGGCCGCAGCAGAACACTTCGCGCTCAAGAAAATCCGGCACCATCAGTTCCAGCATCTTGTGGTTCAGGTACCCGCGATACCCGGCCCAGGGTTCACCCAGACCGTGCTTCTCGCAGATCAGGTGCAGGCTGAAGTTGTCGATCCGCGAGGCCATGTGTTCCAGCTCACGGTGGTAGATGATGTCTTTGGGCGAGCGCGCGCTGTGGATAAACGTCATATCGACATTCGCGTTGGTGTCATAGAACCAACGGGCCATGGACATCACCGGCGTGATCCCCACGCCACCGCTCAGGTACAACACCTTCGGGCTCGGGAAGTCGATGGCATTGAACAACCCCACCGGGCCGTGTACCGCCAGCTCTTGCCCCTCATGCAGGGTGTCGTGCAGCCAGTTGGAAACCCGTCCGCCCGGTACGCGCTTGATCGTCACCGAAAAGCTGTAGGGCACCGACGGCGAACTGGAAATGGTGTAGGAGCGCATGATCGGCTGACCTTCGATTTCCAACTCCAGGGTGACGAACTGCCCCGGCTTGAAAAAGAACAGGATCGGCTGGTCAGCCATAAAGCAGAAGGTGCGCACGTCCCAGGTTTCCTGGATGACTTTGACGCAACGGACAATGTGTCGACCATTGGCCCAGGTCTGGGTGGTGACAGGATTCAGGAAGCTGTTGGACATGCTGTTCTCCACGGCCGTAGTTCGGCTTGATGCTGG
The DNA here is from genome assembly GCF_900004755.1 of Pseudomonas sp. 25 R 14. Classification (NCBI taxonomy): domain Bacteria; kingdom Pseudomonadati; phylum Pseudomonadota; class Gammaproteobacteria; order Pseudomonadales; family Pseudomonadaceae; genus Pseudomonas; species Pseudomonas sp. 25 R 14. The sequence continues at coordinate 130,325 of NZ_CVTS01000028.1, forward strand.
CGATTCTGCGTAAGGCCGCTACCTGCCATTTACCTATCTGCGACATTCGCATACTTATCGCGACCAGCCCCCATACCACTGGGGTTGCGCGTCGGGAACAGAGTGGGCCATGTCGTTAATGGATAAGGTTGCGGGCAGCGCCGGGCCCACACTCGCAGCCAACAACGACGCTTTCTTTACGCCTTGCTGCAAACCTGATTAGCCACTTATCGCGGCCACACAGAATGGCCTTGAGGACACACACGATGGACGTCACCGCAACCCTGAGCTTGGGCGATCCGCTGGAACCCGCACGCAAGGCCACCGCACAAATGCTGCAAGAACGCGAGCGCACGTTCTCGCTGCCGCAGCCGTTTTACTCTGACCAGCGACTGTTCGATATCGACATGCAGGAGATCTTCCAGAAGGAATGGTTGATCGCCGGCATGACTTGCGAAATCCCCACCAAGGGCAACTACCTGACCCTGCAGATCGGCAAAAACCCGATCATCGTGATTCGTGGTGCCGAAGGCGTGGTGCATGCCTTTCACAACGTCTGCCGCCATCGCGGTTCGCGCTTGTGCACCAGCGACAAGGGCAAGGTCGCCAAGCTGGTTTGCCACTACCACCAGTGGACCTACGAACTCGACGGGCGCCTGCTGTTCGCCGGCACCGAGATGGGCACCGACTTCGACATGAAGCAATACGGCCTCAAGCCAGTGAACGTGAAGACCTCCGGCGGCTACATCTTTATCAGCCTGGCCGAGAACCCGCCGGCCATCGATGACTTTCTGTCGACGCTGAACCACTACATGGAACCCTACGACATGGAAAACACCAAGGTGGCGATCCAGACCACCTTGTTCGAAAAAGCCAACTGGAAACTGGTGCTGGAAAACAACCGCGAGTGCTACCACTGCAACGCCTCGCACCCCGAGTTGCTGAAAACCCTGCTGGAATGGGACGACGTCACCGACCCTCGGGCCGACCAGGCCTTCAAGGACCACGTCGCTGCCTCTGCTGCCGCCTGGGACGCCGAAAAAATCCCTTACGCCCACGCCAGCTTCGGCCTGCGTAACCGCATCGTGCGCATGCCGCTGCTCAAGGGCACCGTCTCCATGACCCTGGATGGCAAACAGGGCTGCAAAAAATTGATGGGCCGGATCCAGAACCCGGACCTGGGCTCGATGCGCATCCTGCACCTGCCCCACTCGTGGAACCACTGCATGGGCGATCACATCATCGTCTTCACGGTGTGGCCGATCAGCGCCCAGGAAACCATGGTCACCACCAAGTGGCTGGTACACAAGGACGCCGTGGAAGGTGTGGACTACGACGTCGAGCGCATGCGCCAGGTGTGGGACGCGACCAATGACCAGGACCGTCGCCTGGCCGAAGAGAACCAGCGTGGGATCAACTCCACCGCTTACCAGCCAGGGCCGTATTCCAAGACCTATGAATTTGGCGTGGTGAACTTTGTGGACTGGTACAGCGAACGCATGCTCAACAACCTGGGAGCGGCACCGGCGCCATACCTCAAGGGCGTTGCCGCACACGAGTAACTGACCCACCGAGCATCAAACTGTGGGAGCGCCAGTCAGTTAAGCCTTTTTGTAGGAGCGAGGGGGACGCCTAGTTCTTGCTCGCGAAGAACTTGAGAGCGCCGCGTTTACCTAGCAAACACGCGTTATCGTTGACGTCCTTCGCGAGCAAGCTCGCTCCTACAGAAAGCAGAATCCGTTTAACTGACTGGCATTAGGGCTTGCCCGCTCCCACAGTTTGGCTCTCCACTTGGTCAGAAATTGATCATCGCGCCGCCAGCCCGCTGTTACCCTGCCCTCCAGCCATCGCCCAACAACTTATCCACAAACCCACCCACAGCAATTGTGGGCAACTGCTCTCTCCCCTCGAAATAAAACCAAGAAAATCCGTGACTTATTCAAATAAGCGGGTTTCACCCTATATTGATCATATTTCAACCATAAGCGTACAGGCCACGTTTTACATGGCCTACAGCAGAACGCAAACACCTTATCCACAGAAGCGCCAACAGACTTTGGGGGCAACTTTGGCCTATCTGTGGAAAACCATCTGAAACCGAGCAAAATCGAGGCTTTGCGCGAAGATTCAAGCTGAAATGGCAATATTGATCATATTTCAACCAGACCACTACAAGCCTTTATCTATAAGGCCTGTAGCGGGTAGCGAACATCTTATCCACAGAAGCACCAACAGACTTTGGGGGCAACTCTGGGTCGGAGTTTTTCCTTATCCACAGAAAAAGCCCAGTAAAAACCGTCGCTTAGGTTGGTTGTTTTTCGTACAGAGGGCTGTAGGGCTTGATTCTATTGGGATGTGGACAGCCGCGAACAGGTTATCCACAGGTGGGTTAACAGGGATTGTGGGTAAGCCGATTCGACTATATGAACCTTCCTCCTTGAGGCGGCCGACACTTTTATAGTTCATAGGCTCCGCCCAACCACGCTATGACCAGAATGGCTAGCGTGAACAGGGTGAATAGTAAAGGGGCGACCATCCAGAGTTTTAGATTCCCAGGTACGCTCTTCACTTCTTCAGGAAGAACAAGTTTTCGCCAATAGAACATCTGAGGCATCAATAACACAGCAGCTATCGCCATTAACCGGACAGGAGCGCCTTTAAAGTGTTGGTTGCGAAGCATGTTCTTGGTGTCATTAATAAAGATGCTTTTTTCAAAATAGCTCTCTGCAATTTCAAGCTTTGTATGTGCTAGATACACATCCAAAGGCATTACTAGCAGCATGCAGATGGCTGCGATTATTCCAGTAACTTCTAGGATCATTCGGGACCTCGTGACGCTTCATACAGTCGCGTACCTGAAAACTCTCCAACACTTGTTCCCAAAGCACCCGCAGCCAAACCTCCAGATGCGCCATCAACAATGGCACAGACTAGTGCTCCAGCACCTCCCGTGGGAATACCAAAAACAACTGCACACGCTATCACTCCTGCTAGGGCTCCTGCTTTACCTCCACCGTATGCACCAGCAACCCCAAACACGAGCTTCCCACCCTCCACATACTTCGCCTGCGTACACTCCTCCTCACGCCCCAACGAACACGCCTCCCTAACGCCCAGCGCACTCACCCCAACATCCAACGCCAAGCCAATATAAGTACCTTTTTTCAACAACTCCGAAGCCCTGGCTACCCGCTTAACGGTTTGCTCATACCCGCGAATTTCTCCCTGATGCAAATAGCTTTTACTGGAGATCCCTAACATCCTTTTGATCGAGCCTGCATTTTTGAGCCCGGAGCCAAAACGGGCCATTCCCCGGAGTTGGTTGTCGAGACGAATGAACAAGGCTCTACGCTTTACCAAGAACTCATCCTTTGCGCCCAAAGTGCCCTTGCTCAAGTACTGCTTATGTAAGCCGTCGATATCCTTCAGGGTATTTTCGATACCCTCCAAATGCTTGCTCCAGGCACTGCTGGCACTGCCGATTCCAATGGAGGCATCGGCCATGATGCTTTTCAATTGATCGTAGTTTTCGATCAAGAATTGATCAGCCGCGGAGTGAGCCAAAAGCGCACGTTTTACATTTTCTGCCGACTGCATCAACTGCGCCTCTTCAGCCGTGCAGGAGGCTGTACGTCTGTCCTCGATAATCACCAGTTGCCCAGGTAATACCACGGTGTTGCGGATATGTGGGTTGAGGGTGTCGAACTTGGTATGGATATGAGGATCAAGCGACAAGCTTAGTTTGAGCAATGAATAGGGTTGTGGTCGTTCGTTGATAAATGCATAAGGTCCCTGCATTGCCTGCACCTCCCCGGACTGTAGCGTCCGACTATAAGTAGGCACCACAGCAGGTGTAAGACGAGGAAGGGGCTGTTATGACGGATTCAGAAGTGGACTACGCAGGTTGGAAATCCGGCTGACAACGCTTGCAGTCTGCGCCCGATCACATCCAATAAATCACAGCCGTCGCGCAAGGGAGTGACGCAAGGCTGGGGGCAACTCTGGATCGGGCGTCTCCCTTATCCACAGATGGGTCAACAAGGATTGTGGGTAACCGCAATCAAAGATTACGGATACTGCATCAAATAGGCTTCACCGGTCACAGCCAGCATCGGGTGTGGGGTTATCTGACAACTGCCGACAATACGAAAACCATGGCGCGTGTAAAACCTCAGGGCCCCCGTATTGGCCGCATAGTCAATCAGACTCAAGCCAATAAGCCCCAGGCGGTCGGCCCGCTCTCGGGCATGGGCAAGAAATTGCACGCCCAGGCCTTGGTTACGCCAACCTTCGTACAGCGCCAGGCTGGAAATATATAAGGTATCGGGGATTTCCAGGTCCGCGTAGGGCGCAAGGACGGGATCGGTAACCGGCTCTGCATCCGGGTCATGGCGCATGACATAGCTGTGCATCATGCCCACCACCGCGCCTTCCGATTCGGCGATCAGGCAATTCTCATAGGAGAAATCCACCCCCGAACGTGCATAACGACGGGTACCAACGTCCACAAGGTCCTGGCCCGGCTCTGCCAGTTGGCTCCAGATGTAAGCGGCAGCGCCCTCCGAAGAAATCAGAAACAGGCGGGCAATATCACGTGCATCGGCAGGTAGTGCCGGACGAAACAGGATGGGCATAGGGCTGATTCCTTTAGTTGAAAGTTCTTTGTTTAGTCGCCCTCCATGGTGCCGGCAAATTCACCGGCAATCGCATGTATGAGTGATTATTTCGGCCCTATCGAACCACGCCTTCCTCAATCAGCAATTTGAGAATCGCGTCCGCACCCGCCTCAGGACCGATGCCCTTGAGCACCTGCCCACCGCCGCCACTGGCCTTGGCCGTCGCAGCCTTCATGCGGTCGGCGCCGCTCTTGGCCTTGATCACCTTGAGACGTTTGGGTCGAGGCTTGGCCGGTTGCAGCACGGCGCCGGTGAATAACTCATCGTCCACCACCTGCACGTCATGCTCCTGTAGGAGGCCGCGCTGGGCCGGGCCATAGGCGCTTTGCCGAGGCTTGGGCCCGGCGTTATCCACCGTGGCCAGGAACGGCAGGCGCACCTTCAGGCGCCGCCGCTGCCCACGCGGCAAGGCTTGCAGCACATGGGCCACACCGCTGTCGATGGACTCTACCTGGGCCAGCCCGACAATCAGTGGCCAGCCCAATTGCTCGGCTAACAGGAAGGGCAACATGCCCGAGCCTTCGCCGGTTTCCGCCTGGCTGCCGGTAAGCACCACCTGGGCGCCAGCGTCCCGTAGATAGTCGCCGAGTACCGGCAAGGCATCCGCGCCGGCCGGTTGCTCCAGCACATGCAACTGCGCAAGCCCCATGCCCAGGTAGGCGCGCAGGGTCGGTTCGGCGATGTCGCCGGCATGCAGCACTTGCAGGTTATCCCCAGCCAGTTGCAGCCCCAGCTCGACGGCACGCGCATCCTGCTCGGCGCGGCGTGGCCGGCCGGAGGTCGGGTGGGCGCCGATGGATACCAGGCTGATTACATGGGTCGTCATGGCCATATCCTTTGCTTATGCCGCATCGCGCTTGGCGCCGTTGCGGTGGGCCTGGACCGCAGCGATCAAGGCCCGGAGAATTTCAGCGCTGTCACCGATCACCGACAAGTCGGCACGCTTGATCATGTCGCAACCCGGGTCCAGGTTGATTGCCACCACCTTGTCGCAGGCCCCGATGCCTTGCAGGTGCTGGATCGCCCCGGAGATCCCCACGGCCACATACACCCGTGCGGTGACCCAAATACCACTGGCGCCGACCTGGCGATCACGGGCCATGAAGCCATCGTCCACGGCCACCCGCGACGCACCTTCGGTAGCCCCCAGGGCGGCAGCGGTCTGGTGGAACAGGTCCCAATCCTTGACCCCGTTGCCGCCGGAGAAAATAAACTCGGCCTCGGCCATGGGAATCGCACCGGGATCCACCGCCACCGCGCCCAAATCCTCGATACGCGGCAAGCTGCGCGCCAGGGTTGTGGATAACTCCACTGGCAATACTTCGTGTCGCGTATCGCTGACCGGATCGGCACACTCCACCGCCGCCAGGATCAGCCTTGGCAGCGCTCGCGCCAGGTCTTCCCGGCCCGCACCGGCACGGCCGATGCACTCGTTGCCCTTGATCTGCCACACCCGGGTTGCCGGGCGTTCCTTGAGGCTCGCCGCAAAACGCCGTCCCAGCTCACCGCCACCGTTGCGGCTGTCGGGCAGCAGCCAATGACGCGGGTTGAACTGGTTATCCACAGCCCGCAGGCCATGGACCCGTTGCTCCGGTGAATAACCGTCAAACTCGTGGCCGTCCAGCACCAACAGGCGGTCCACGCCGGCGGTGTCGAACGCGCTTTCCTTATGCTCGCCAAACACCACCGCCAGCACTGCACCGTCGCTGCCGGCGAGTTGCCGCGCCAGGCCCAGCAAGTCGCGGTCGTGGCTGCTCAGGCGGCCGCCGACCATATCCGGCACCACGTTGATGTAGAACGCCGGGGCTGGCACCTGGTGCAGCGGCAACTGTACTTGCACGGCTGCCGTGCGCTTGGTGGCGCCACCCTGCTGGGCGCCGCTGCGGTCGATACGCTTGATGCCGTTGGGGCCGATAAAACCAATGCCGTGCACATTCTTGCGGAGGATGCCGTTAGGCCCCATCCAACTGTGCTGCTCCGGTTGCATCGCCGCATGCAGCGGGTGCAGGCGGTTGCGGGCGATCCATTCGGCCCGTGGGTCGCGGCGGATAATGTCGCTCATCAGTGCACCTCCGCAGGTTCACGCGAATTCGGGGTCTTGGCCGGTGCAGGCTCTTCGAGCAAGGCATCCGCCACCAACTCGGCAATGTCTTTGATCAGTGGGCGTGGCTCGACCACCCCTTCGAGCATCGCCGTGCACTGTGGACAACCGACGGCCACCAGTTCGGCGCCGGTCTCGCGGATGTCTTCCATGCGCATGTCGGGAATGCGCTGCTTGCCAGGAATATCGGTGATCGGCGCGCCGCCCCCGCCGCCACAGCAACGGGAGCGAAAGCCCGAACGCTGCATCTCCTTGACCTCGATCCCCAACGCCCGCAGCACTTGGCGCGGTGCCTCGTACTCGCCGTTGTAACGGCCCAGGTAGCACGGGTCGTGATAGGTCACGCTGTTGCCTTTGTGCTGACCCAGGTTCAGCGCGCCAGCGTCGATCAGTTCGGCCATGTAGGTGCTGTGGTGCTGCACCCGGTAATTGCCGTCGAAGGCGCCATATTCGTTTTTCAGCACGTGGAAACTGTGAGGGTCACAGGTCACGATGCGCTTGAAACTGTACTTGGCCAGGGTCTGGATATTGCGTGCGGCCAACAGTTGAAAGGTGGCCTCATCGCCCAGGCGCCGGGCCACGTCGCCACTGTCGCGCTCCTCCAGGCCCAGCACAGCGAAGTCGACCTTGGCCGCCTTCAGCACTTTGACGAAGGCGCGCAAGGTCCGCTGGTTACGCATGTCGAAGGCACCGTCACCGACCCAGAACAGTACGTCGGTGGTGTGCTTATCGCCGAGCAACGGCAGGTTCAAATCCGCCGCCCAGTTCATCCGCCCGCCCGGGGCAAATCCACCGGGGTTGTCGGTGGCGATCAAGTTCTCCAGGACTTCGGCACCCTTGTTCGGCGTCGCGCCTTTTTCCAGGGTCAAGTGGCGGCGCATATCGACGATGGCGTCCACGTGCTCGATCATCATCGGGCACTCTTCGACGCAGGCGCGGCAGGTGGTGCAGGACCACAAGGTCTCGGCGTCCACCAGGCCGTTGACGATCGGTTGATGGGGGTTGCCACTGTGCTCGCCAATGGCCTTGCCCGGATACGGGCTGCCAGCGAACTTGGCATCGGTGCCACCGGCCAGGCCGACCACCATGTCCTGGATCAGCTTTTTCGGGTTCAACGGCTGGCCGGCAGCGAAGGCCGGGCACGCGGCTTCGCACTTGCCGCACTGCACGCAAGCGTCGAAACCAAGCAACTGGTTCCAGGTGAAATCCTTGGGTTTTTCCACGCCCAATGGCGCGCTTTTGTCGCTCAGGTCCAGCGGCTTGAGGCCCGTGGAACGGCCACCGCCAAAACGTTCGGCGCGACGGTGCCAGGCCAGGTGCAGGGCACCGGCAAACGCGTGCTTCATCGGCCCGCCCCAGGTCATGCCGAAGAACATCTCCGACACGCCCCACAGCACGCCCACACCGAGCAGCGCAGCCAGCAGCCAGCCCCCGAAGTCGGCGGGCAGGATCCCGGCCACCGGCAAAGTCACCAGGAAGAAACTGACCGAGAACGCCATCAGGCTTTTCGGCAGGCGCATCCACGGGCCTTTCGACAGGCGCGCGGGTGGGTTGCGTCGACGCAGATAGACGAAAGTGGCGCCGACAAACATCAATACCGAGGCCAGCAGCAAGGCGTAGCCGAGGATGCGATTCTGCAGGCCGAAACCGTGCACCAGAATCGCCAGCAACGCCGACAACACAAAGCCCAGCGCGGTAGCAACGTGGGTGTTGGCGATGTATTTGTCACGGGCGACCACGTGGTGCAGGTCGACCATGTAGCGTTTGGGCATGGCCAATAGGCCGCCCAGCAGGTCGACCTTGGCGGCACGGCCACGGCGCCACATGTTCACCCGACGCAAAGCGCCGAGGACAGCGAGGCCCAGGGCTGCAAACAGGAGAATCGGAAGAAGGGTGTTCAACATGGTGAAGCTCCCACAGACCACACAGCTCTAATGTGGGAGCGGGCTTGCTCGCGAAGGCGGTGCATCAGCCACCGGATGTATCGACTGACACACCGCTTTCGCGAGCAAGCCCGCTCCCACATTTTTGACCGAGTCCACATTGGTTCGGTGTTGGGTCAGAAATCCTTGCACAAACGCAGGGCGTCATAGATCGCGGCGTGGGTATTGCGCTGCGCCACACAGTCGCCGATGCGGAACAGCAAATACCCCTCCCCCGGTTCGCTCAGGCATGGCTGCGGCTTGATCGCGAACAGCGCCTCGACGTCCATCTGCCCCTTGTTGCGCGCCCCTTGCTTGAGGGCGTAATAGATCTCTTCATCCGGGCGCACGCCGTTTTCCACCACCACCTGGTCCACCACCCGCTCTTCCTTGGCCCCGGTGTATTCGTTCTCCAGCACTGCGATCAGCTTGTCGCCCTCGCGGTAGACCTTCTCCAGCATCATGTCGCCGGTCATGATCACTTCCTTGGGGTACATGCTGCGGTAGTAGGTGGGGAACGACGTACCGCCGATAGCCACGCCAGGCTTGATGTCGTCGGTGACGATCTCGACCTGGCAGCCCTTGTCGGCCAGAAAGTCGGCCACTGACATGCCGGTGAATTCACAGATGGTGTCGTACACCAGCACGTTCTTGCCCGGCGCCACCTTGCCGTCGAGCACATCCCAACTGCTGACCACCAGGCCTTCGGCTGCGCCCCAGTGTTCGTTCTGTTCGAGGAACGGATGCCCGCCCACCGCCAGTACCACCACATCAGGGCGTAGGTCGAGGATGGTCGCGGCATCCGCCGCCACGCCCAGGCGCAGGTCGACGTTGAGCCGTGCCAGTTCCAGCTGGAACCAGCGGGTGATACCGGCGATCTGGTCGCGCTGCGGTGCCTTGGACGCGGTGGTGATCTGCCCACCGATAAAGTCTTTTTTCTCGAACAGGGTCACATCGTGGCCACGTTCTGCAGCGACCCGAGCGGCCTCCATCCCGGCCGGGCCGGCACCGACCACGACCACTTTGCGTTTGGGCCCGGTGGATTTCTCGATGATGTGCGGCACACCCATGTATTCCCGGGAGGTCGCAGCGTTCTGGATGCACAGCACGTCCAGGCCCTGGTACTGGCGGTCGATGCAATAGTTGGCGCCGACGCACTGCTTGATCTGGTCGATCTGGCCCATCTTGATCTTGGCGATCAGGTGCGGGTCGGCCATGTGCGCGCGGGTCATGCCGACCATGTCCACGTAGCCGCCTTCGAGGATGCGCGTGGCCTGGTTCGGGTCCTTGATGTTCTGCGCGTGCAGCACCGGGGACTTGACCACTTCCTTGATGCCGGCCGCCAGGTGCAGGAACGGCTCCGGCGGGTAACTCATGTTCGGGATCACGTTGGCCAAGGTGTTGTGGGTGTCACATCCCGAGCCGACCACCCCGATAAAATCGAGCATGCCGGTGTCGTCGTAGTACTTGGCGATCTGTTTCATGTCCTCGTGGGACAAGCCGTCCGGATGGAACTCATCCCCGCACAAACGGATGCCCACGCAAAAATCCGGGCCGACTTCGGCGCGCACAGCCTTGAGCACTTCCAGGCCGAAACGCATGCGGTTTTCGAAACTGCCGCCCCACTCATCAGTACGTTTGTTGACCCGCGGGCTCCAGAACTGGTCGATCATGTGCTGGTGCACCGCCGATAGCTCCACGCCGTCCAGGCCACCGGCCTTGGCCCGGCCTGCGGCGCTGGCGTAGTTGCCGATCACGCGCCAGATTTCTTCCGGCTCGATGGTCTTGCACGTAGCGCGGTGTACCGGCTCACGTACGCCGGAGGGCGACATTAGGGTCGGCCAGTTGAAGCCGTCCCAGCGCGAGCGACGGCCCATGTGGGTAATCTGGATCATGATCTTGGCGCCATGCTTGTGCATCGCGTCAGCCAGGTTCTGGAAGTGCGGGATGATGCGGTCGGTGGACAGGTTCACCGAACTCCACCATTCCTGCGGGCTGTCGATCGCCACCACGGAGGAGCCGCCACAGATTGCCAGGCCAATGCCGCCCTTGGCTTTCTCTTCGTAATACCTGATGTAGCGCTCGGTAGTCATCCCGCCGTCGGTGGCATACACCTCGGCGTGGGCGGTACTGAGCACACGGTTGCGGATGGTCAGTTTGCCGATCTGGATCGGCGCAAACATTGCTTCGAAAGCCATGGCACGGTCCTCGGCTTACAACGGCTTGACGGTGAACAGGCCATCATCGTGGCCCTCTTCGGAGCCTCCGTAGACTTGTTCGGCGACAGTGCGGATGTTGCTGCCGCGCGCTTGCAGAATCTGGTCCATGGCGCCGGCAAACCAGCCGGTGAACATGTAGTCGACCTTGCGCCCGACCTTGCCGTACACGTAGACAAATGCCGAGTGTTCGAGCTTGACGCTGGCGGTGCCTTTATCCAGGTCGATGTCCTGGATCTTGAACAGGCCCCAGCCGCGCTGCGACAGGCGCTTCATGTAGTGTTCGAACACCGCGACGCCTTGCAGGCCGTGGCATTCGGCTTCTTTTTCACACCAGTGCCAGGCGGATTTGTAGCCAGCCTTATAGAGGATCTCGGCGTAGGCATCAGCACCCAGCACTTCTTCGATGCCCATGTGGTTGTTGACGAAGAAATGGCGCGGCACGTACAGCATCGGCAAGGCGTCGGAAGTCCAGACACCGGTTTCGCTGTCGACTTCAATAGGCAATTGCGGGGCGATCTTGGCCATGGAAACTCAACTCCAGAAAATTCTTGGTAATGCCCCGGCGCGAATGGCCGGGGGAGAAAAAACAGTGGCTTATTCGCCCCAGACGTCTTTCAACACGTTGACCCAGTTCTCGCCCATGATCTTGCGCACCACGCGCTCGCTGTGGCCGCGCTTGAGCAGGGTCTCGGTCAGGTTGGGGAACTCGCCCACGGTGCGAATGCCCAGCGGGTTGATGATCTTGCCGAAGCTGGTCAGGCGGCGGGCGTAGCCCTTGTCATGGGTCAGCATTTCGAAGAAATCCTGGCCATGGCCCTGGGTGAAGTCGGTGCCGATGCCGATGGCGTCTTCGCCGACGATGTTCATGGTGTATTCAATGGCTTCGGCGTAATCGTCGATGGTCGAATCGATACCTTTGGCCAGGAACGGCGCAAACATGGTCACGCCGACAAACCCACCGTGGTCGGCAATGAACTTGAGTTCTGCATCGGACTTGTTGCGCGGGTGCTCTTTCAGGCCGGACGGCAGGCAGTGGGAGTAGCACACCGGTTTTTTCGATTCGAGGATGACTTCTTCGCTGGTCTTGGAGCCGACGTGAGACAGGTCGCACATGATGCCGACGCGGTTCATCTCGCCGACGATCTCGCGTCCGAAGCCCGACAGGCCGCCGTCACGCTCATAGCAGCCGGTGCCCACCAGGTTCTGGGTGTTGTAGCACATCTGCACCACGCCGACGCCGAGCTGCTTGAAGATCTCGACGTAGCCGAGTTGGTCTTCAAACGCGTGGGCATTCTGGAAGCCGAAGATGATGCCGGTCTTGCCCTGCTCCTTGGCGCGGCGGATATCGGCAGTGGTTTTCACCGGGATCACCAGGTCGCTGTTCTCGCGGATCAGGGTCTGGCTGGCCACGATATTATTGATCGTGGCCTGGAAGCCTTCCCACACCGACACTGTGCAGTTGGCGGCCGTCAGGCCACCCTTGCGCATGTCCTCGAACAGGTCGCGGTTCCACTTGGCAATGATCAGCCCATCGATAACGATGCTGTCGGCGTGTAGTTCGGCTGGGCTCATCAGGCGTCCCCTTATTGGCGATACATGCGCCGAATCGTCTGCCGGCGCTTTGGGGCCAGCATATGCCCAGGGGCCGGTGGAGCCGGGTGCAAAAACGACAGGGGAATTGCCGAAAGCGTCAATCCACGACAAAGGGTGCTAAGACGTGTCTGTCCTGCATCTGTTCTTTGGCCTACGCTTGAGCCAGAATTCGACCCATCCACCGATATGAGAAGGCGCAATGAAACCGATTTTCCTGGCTTTGGCACTCCTCGCCACCGGCGTCCACGCAGCCGAAGACACCGACAGCACCCCGTGTGATGGCATCGAAAACGACAAACAGACCCTGGAATGCGCCTCCTACAACAAAACCACTGCCCAAGAGCTGCTCAAGGATAACTACCAGGGCCTGCTGGAACGCATGGGGTCTACCTATGCCAGCGATAAGGCACAGTTGGCGGACATCACCGCTCGTCTGAAGGATGCCCAGCAGAAGTGGGAAAAACTGCGGGATGCCGATTGCGCGGTGGACACCTTCCCGGCCGTGACCGGCACCAAGGCCTACGCCATTGCGCAGAATGACTGCCTGGCACGGATGAGTGATGAGCGGTCGGAGTTTTTGGAGTCGATTGGCCAGGAATAAGCGACAATCGCGCGCATCCTTTCCTCTGAACCAAGGCCACCCATGACTCTCTGCGGCATCGAAATCAAAGGCAGCGAAGCGATCATCGCCGTTGCCGCCCCGGACCTGACCCACGTCACCATGGCCACCAAGAAAATCGCCCTTGAGGACGATGACGAGGCCGCCAACGTCAAAGCCTTCGCCAGCCAAGTGGCCGCGTTTGTGCGCGATAACGGCATCACCCGCATCGCGATCAAGAAGCGCAGCAAGAAAGGCGAATTCGCCGGCGGCCCGACCACCTTCAAGATCGAAGGCGTGTTGCAGTTGCTGGACGGCGTTGAGGTGACGCTGCTATCGCCGCAAACCATCAATGCGCAGCACAAGAAGCACAACTTCGAACTGCCGGCGACGCTGAACAAATACCAGCATGAGGCGTTTAAAACCGCGTGCTCGGCCTTGGTAAAAAAATAAGCCACCCCACACATCCAATGTGGGAGCGGGCTTGCTCGCGAATGCGGTGTATCAGTCAACATCTTAATTGACTGACCCACCGCATTCGCGAGCAAGTCGAACCGTCGCACCGCCGCTCCCACATTTGGTTGGCGTGTGCCCAATAGGCTTACACCACCTCCCGTCGCCGATCCTCCCGCGGGCACTTGGCAAACCGCCCCCGGTAGCTTCGGGTGAAATACGACGGTGACTCAAACCCGCAGGCAATGCTCACCTCCAGCACGCTCATGCCGCTCTGGCGCAGCAGTTGCCGGGCCTTTTCCAGGCGCAGGCCGAGGTAGAAGGTGCTCGGTGTTTCGTTCAGATGCAGGCGGAACAGGCGCTCCAGCTGGCGCCGTGTGACCTTGATCATCTCCGCCAGCGCCAGGGTGCTCAGGGGCGGTTCGGTATGTAGCTCCATCTCGCCAATCACTTGCACCAACTTCTGGTTATTGATGCCGTAGCGCGTGGCAATCTGCATGCGCTGGTGGTCTTTGCGCGGGCGGATACGGCCCAGTACGAACTGCTCCGAAACCTGAATCGCCAGCTCCGGGCCATGGGCCTGGCTGATCAGGTCGAGCATCAGGTCGATGGAGGCGGTGCCGCCGGCGCAGGTGATGCGCCGGCGGTCGATTTCGAACAGCTCCTGGGTCACGGCCAGTGCGGGATAGGACTCCTTGAAGGCATCAATGGCTTCCCAGTGCAGGGTCAGGCGGTAGCCATCGAGCAGACCGGCCTGGGCCAGGACGAAGCTGCCGGTGTCGATGGCGCCGAGGGTCACACCGTCATGATCGAGGCGGCGCAGCCAGTGCTCCAGGGCTGGCGTGACGAACTCCAGCGGCTCGAAGCCGGCCACCACCAGCAACGTCGCGCCTTTTTTCAGTGGTGCAAGCCCCTCGTCAGCGTTCACCGACATGCCATTGCTCGCCAACACCGCGCCGCCATCGGCACTCAATACGTGCCAGCGATACAGCTCGCCGCGAAAACGGTTGGCCACGCGCAGCGGTTCAATCGCCGAGATAAAACCGATGGCGGAAAAGCCGGGCATCAGCAAAAAATAAAAGTCCTGGGACATACAAGCGCTCTCGTCAGGCGGGCAGCGTGTGTTGTGTGATACGCCAGTTCAATCACCCATTCAAGAGTACGGGTCGCTACAGTGCAAGAGCAGGTCGCCGCCGTGCGTTTTGCCGGGTATCAAGGTGAGTAACTTGGCGACACGGCGCACAAAGACGCCGGAACCCACAATAACGACCTGCCGAGGGATCCATCATGAACCGACTGATCAGCCGCTGTGTGCTCGCACTCAGCGCCGTCTTGAGCACCAGCCTGTGGGCCGCCGAAGCCGCCTCCTGTAAAAACGTGCGCATGGGCGTGGTGAACTGGACCGACGTGATCGCCACCAGCACCATGACCCAGGTGCTGCTCGACGGCCTCGGCTACACCACCAAGCAAACCAGCGCTTCCCAGCAAATCATCTTCGCCGGCATTCGTGACCAGCGCCTGGACCTGTTCCTCGGCTACTGGAACCCGCTGATGACCCAGACCATCACGCCTTTCGTCGACGCAGGGCAAGTGAAAGTCCTCGACGCGCCCAGCCTCAAGGACGCGCGCGCCACCCTCGCCGTGCCGACCTACCTCGCAGACAAAGGCCTGAAAACCTTTGCCGACATTGCCAGGTTCCAGAAAGAGCTGGGCGGCAAGATCTACGGCATAGAACCCGGCTCGGGCGCCAATATCCAGATCAAGGCGATGATCGCCAAGAACCAGTTCGGCCTGGGCAAGTTCCAACTGGTGGAGTCCAGCGAGGCCGGCATGCTCGCCGCCGTAGACCGCGCCGTGCGTCGCAAGGAGGCCGTGGTGTTCTTTGGCTGGGCGCCGCACCCGATGAACGTTAACGTCGCGATGACCTATCTGTCCGGCAGCGAAGGTGCGCTGGGGCCCAATGAAGGCATGGCCACGGTCTGGACCGTCACCGCGCCGACCTACGCCGAGCAATGCCCGAACGTGCACAAGCTGCTGACCAACCTGACCTTCACCGCCGCCGACGAGAGCCGCATGATGCAGCCGCTGCTGGATCACAAGGACGCATTCGAATCGGCCAAACAATGGCTCAAGGATCACCCCCAGGACCAGCAGCGCTGGCTGGAAGGCGTGACCACCTTCGATGGCAAGCCGGCGGCCGCCAATCTGCAATTGACCCGCAAGTAATTTTTCCTGAATTCCGTTTCGCGGCCATCAACGGCCGCGAACGGCACCCTCACGCCTGTAAGGAACCCGCCCCATGAACCACGACGTCATCATCACCTGCGCACTCACCGGTGCTGGCGACACGAGCGCCAGAAGCCCACACGTGCCGGTCACTCCAAAACAGATCGCCGCTGCGGCGGTGGAGGCTGCCAAAGCCGGCGCCACCGTAGTCCACTGCCATGTGCGCGACCCGCACACCGGCAAATTCAGCCGCGACGTAGCGCTGTACCGTGAAGTGATGGAGCGCATCCGCGAGGCGGATATCGACATCATCGTCAACCTCACCGCCGGCATGGGCGGCGACCTGGAAATCGGTGGCGGCGAGCATCCCATGGAGTTCGGCCCCAACACCGACCTGGTCGGCCCGTTGACCCGCCTGGCCCACGTCGAAGAACTGCTGCCGGAAATCTGCACCCTGGACTGCGGCACCCTGAACTTCGGCGATGGCGACACTATTTACGTGTCTACCCCGGCCCAACTGCGTGCGGGCGCCAAGCGTATCCAGGAGCTGGGGGTGAAGGCCGAGTTGGAGATTTTCGACACCGGCCACCTGTGGTTCGCCAAGCAGATGATCAAGGAAGGGCTACTCGACAACCCGTTGTTCCAACTGTGCCTGGGCATCCCCTGGGGCGCACCGGCCGACACCACCACCATGAAAGCCATGGTCGACAACCTGCCTGCTGATGCGGTGTGGGCCGGGTTTGGCATTGGCCGCATGCAAATGCCGATGGCGGCACAAGCGGTGCTGCTGGGCGGCAATGTGCGGGTCGGGCTGGAAGACAATCTGTGGTTGGACAAAGGCGTGCTGGCGACCAATGGGCAACTGGTGGAACGCGCCGGGGAAATCCTCAGCCGCCTGGGGGCGCGGATTCTGACCCCTGCTGAAGGCCGCACAAAAATGGGCCTGACCAAACGCAGCTAATCCCCCTGCCGAAACCGGCTCCCACAATGAGCCTCTTTAGCACTGGAAATTACCGAACTTCTTTAGGACGCCACCATGAGCTTTATCACCGAAATAAAAACCTTCGCCGCCTTGGGCAGTGGTGTCATCGGCAGTGGCTGGGTGTCCCGTGCCCTCGCCCACGGCCTGGATGTGGTGGCATGGGACCCAGCGCCCGGCGCCGAAGCCGCGTTGCGCAAACGCGTCGCCAACGCCTGGGGCGCCCTGGAGAAACAAGGCCTGGCCCCCGGCGCCTCCCAGGAGCGCCTGCGCTTTGTCGCGACCATCGAAGAATGCGTGAAAGACGCCGACTTCATCCAGGAAAGCGCCCCGGAACGCCTGGAGCTGAAACTTGAACTGCACAGCAAGATCAGCGCGGCCGCCAAGCCCAATGCGCTGATCGGCTCCAGCACCTCGGGCCTGTTGCCCAGCGAGTTCTACGAAAGCGCCACCCACCCGCAACGCTGCGTGGTCGGCCACCCGTTCAACCCGGTGTACTTGCTACCGCTGGTGGAAGTGGTCGGCGGCCGGCATACCGCACCCGAGGCCATCCAGGCGGCGATAAAAGTGTACGAATCCCTCGGCATGCGCCCCTTGCATGTGCGCAAGGAAGTCCCCGGTTTTATCGCCGACCGTTTGCTTGAAGCCCTGTGGCGCGAGGCGCTGCACCTGGTCAACGACGGTGTGGCGACCACCGGCGAGATCGACGATGCGATCCGCTTTGGCGCCGGCTTGCGCTGGTCGTTCATGGGCACGTTCCTGACCTACACCCTGGCCGGCGGCGATGCTGGCATGCGGCACTTCATGGCGCAGTTCGGCCCGGCACTGCAATTGCCGTGGACCTACCTGCCGGCGCCGGAACTGACGGACAAACTGATTGATGACGTGGTCGATGGCACCCGCGAGCAGTTGGGCAGCCATAGCATTTCGGCGCTGGAGCGCTATCGTGATGATTGTTTGCTGGCGGTGCTGGAAGCGGTGAAGACCACCAAGGCCAAACATGGCATGAGCTTCACCGAATAACGGCTGTTGATTTCTGTGGGAGCTGGCTTGCCTGCGATGACGGTGGTGAATCCAAAATCGCCATCGCAGGCAAGCCAGCTCCTACAGTTGACCGAGTACGGATCAGGGATTTATCAAATGCCAACGCTGACCACCTACACCACCAAAATCATCCCCGACTGGGTCGATTACAACGGCCACCTGCGCGATGCGTTCTACCTGCTGATCTTCAGCTACGCCACCGATGCGTTGATGGACACTCTGTGCCTGGACAGCGACAACCGCGAAGCCAGCGGCCATTCGCTGTTCACCCTGGAACTGCACCTGAACTACCTGCACGAAGTGAAACTGGGCGCCGACGTTGAAGTGCATACCCAACTGATCGCCCATGACAGCAAACGCCTGCACCTCTATCACAGCCTGCATCTGGTCGGCGAAGCACGGGAACTGGCGGGCAATGAACAGATGCTGCTGCATGTCGACCTGGCCGGGCCACGGTCAGCACCGTTCAGCGCGGCGGTTGCACAGCGGTTGGCGGTTATCAGTGCTGAACAAGCCGACCTGCCCCGGCCCGCCCTGCTCGGTCGCGTCATCGGCCTGCCCCAACGCTAACCCTGTAGGAGCGAGCTCGCTCGCGAAAATCGTTAACGAAGACGCGGGGCACCAGGAAGAACGCGACGCCCTTGAGTTTTTCGCGAGCAAGCTCGCTCCTACAGAACGGCAAAAACAGCCATAAAAAAGCCCCGATCAAGCCGTGACAAGATCGAGGCAGAGTGCTTTGTGTGAGCGTGCGTCCCGAGGGTGACCAAACCTTCAATCCGCTTGCTTGAAACCAGTGTGCCCGCAACGCTTGCCGGTAACTGGCCCGAAAGCGACATGCTCATAGTCGTTCCTGCCATTGTGGCATTCAGGTCTTGCCGACCCGTTGATGGCCCACCAGAATCGAACCTGATCGAAGTCTCCCCTAACCAGGATGAACATCATGATGCACGCCGATTTGATTGATCAGGATGACCTGCTGAGCCAACTGCGCTCGCTGGGTTTCGAGGTGTCCAGCGGTGCCACCGCCGAGCAGGCCTGTGAGTGCGCGGTACGCGGTTTGAGTGAGGCGCGGGCCAAGGCACTCAAGGGCATGGTCGAGCAGATGTACACAGGCAGCGCGACAATTCTGCCGGCGGTACGCCAGGCGATTGATAAGCAGTTGTTGCCGGCCCTGGTGCAGTTCAAACAGAACTCAGGCGCCTGATACACCGCATTCACGAGCAAGCCCGCGCCCACATTTTGATGTGTGAATACCTTCAAATGTGGGAGCGGGCTTGCTCGCGAATACAGGCGACTCGATCTACAGCCTTACACTGGCAAACGTCGACTCATTGCGCGCCTGGCTCAACGCCGACATCGGCCCGGCCAACGGTGACAACACCAACGCCTGCGGAATCGGCATCATCGCCACTTGCTGGGTGGTATTGGAGCCTACGCGCTCATCCCGTGGCGGAATGCCGAAGTATTCGCGGTAGCACTTGGAGAAGTGCGGCGTGGACACAAACCCGCACACCGACGCCACTTCGATGATCGACATCGGCGTCTGCTTGAGCAACTGCCGTGCGCGAATCAGGCGCAGCTTGAGGTAGTAGCGCGACGGCGAGCAGTGCAGGTATTTCTGGAACAGCCGCTCCAACTGGCGCCGCGAGACGGCGACGTACACCGCCAGCTCATCGAGGTCGATCGGCTCTTCCAGGTTGGCTTCCATCAGCGCGACGATTTCCTGCAGCTTCGGCTGGTTGGTGCCGAGCATGTGCTTGAGCGGCACGCGCTGGTGATCCTGTTCGTTGCGGATGCGCTCGTACACGAACATCTCGGAGATTGCCGCCGACAGTTCACGACCGTGGTCGCGACTGATCAGGTGCAGCATCATATCCAGCGGTGCGGTGCCGCCCGAACTGGTGAAGCGGTTGCGGTCGAGGGTGAACAGGCGCGTGCTCATCGACACCCGCGGGAAGGCTTCCTGCATCGATGCCAGGCATTCCCAGTGCACGCTGCAATCAAACCCGTCGAGCAGGCCGGCGCAAGCCAGGGCCCAACTGCCGGTACACACCGCGCCAAGACGGCGGGACTGGCGCGCCTGGCTTTGCAGCCACGACACATGCTCGCGGGTCACAGTGCGCTGGATACCCACGCCACCGCAGACAATCACAACGTCCAGGGCCGGGGCTTTGTGCATGGAGCAATCGGGGGTGATTTGCAGGCCATCGCTGGCCCAAACCTGATTGCCGTCGACGCTCAAGGTGCTCCAGCGATACAGCTCGCGACCGGACAACTGGTTGGCCATGCGCAGCGGTTCGACTGCGGACGCCAGGGAAATCAGCGTGAAATTGTCCAGCAGCAAAAAGCCGATGGATTGAGGCGCACGGTTCTGGGGTTGAGCCCCGGAGTTGAACGACGTCATCGCGGTATCTCCTCACACAAAGCGGGTGATGGCCTCAGGCGAGGCTCTTGTTATTGCACTCTTCGTCCATCAGGAGAGAGGCTTTGAATTGATAGAGCAATTGCCATGCCTAAAGTTGAATAGGCATTCAATAACTCCTGAAAACGACCTATTGAGGTGTCTATACAAGCCCACGCCCGGCGTGAGGATATGACTCGGAAAAATCCTACGCCCATGCTCTGTGAGCAGATCGGTAGCACTTGTGGGAAGGCGCTTTCAGGGCGTAGGAAACGTGTGTCACCGCACGCACGGGTGACGGGTGGCAGGCAGGGATATCGTTTGGCAGCTACTTATCTGTTTGCGACGCGCTAAAAGGTGGCGCTTTTGGTTGGGGTGTTCACTTTATGAGCAGCGGTGACCTGTCTACCGTCATCGCGAGCAGGCTTGCTCCCACATTTTGATCTGTGAATACATTCAAATGTGGGAGCGGGCTTGCTCGCGAATACAGGCAACTCGGTATCACTGACTCAACACTCCACAGCACTCACCGCCAACCCACCCCGCGATGTCTCCTTGTACTTGTCATGCATATCCGCCCCGGTATCACGCATGGTGCGGATCACCCGGTCCAGGGAAATAAAGTGCTGGCCATCGCCACGCAAGGCCATCTGCGCCGCATTGATCGCCTTGACCGCCGCTATCGCGTTGCGCTCGATGCAGGGCACTTGCACCAGGCCGCCCACCGGGTCGCAGGTCAGGCCCAGGTTGTGTTCCAGGCCGATTTCTGCGGCGTTGCACACCTGCTCCGGGCTGGCACCCAGAATCTCTGCCAGCCCCGCAGCCGCCATGGCGCAGGCCGAACCAACTTCGCCCTGGCATCCGACTTCGGCGCCGGAGATCGAGGCGTTCTTTTTACACAGGATCCCGATTGCCGCCGCGCCGAGGAAGTAGTCCACCACATTGGCCTCGGTGACGACCTCACTGAACTTCATGAAGTAATGCAGCACCGCCGGGATGATCCCCGCCGCGCCGTTGGTCGGTGCCGTGACCATGCGCCCACCGGCGGCGTTTTCTTCGTTGACGGCCAGGGCGAACAGGTTGACCCATTCCATGGCGCTCAAGGTCGAGCCGATCACATTCGGCTTGCCCAACTCCTGCAGGCTGCGATGCAACTTGGCGGCCCGTCGCCGCACATTCAAGCCGCCGGGCAGGATGCCCTCGTGCTTGAGGCCCTGTTCGACGCAATCCTGCATGGCACGCCAGAGCTTCATCAGGCCACTGCGGATTTCTTCTTCCGGGCGCCAGACCTTTTCGTTGGCCAGCATCAGGTCGGCGACGCGCAGGTTGTGAGTCTTGCATAACTGCAACAACTCCACCGCGCTGGAAAAATCATAAGGCAGCTCGGTGCGATCCATATCCGCAACGCCACTGCGGGCCTGGGCCTCATCCACCACAAAACCGCCACCCACCGAATAGTAGGTATCGCGGTGCAACTCGGTCTGGGCGCCGTACACCACCAGGGTCATGGCATTGGGGTGGAACGGCAGGTTTTCGTCGATCAGGCGCATGTCCCGCGACCACAGAAAGGGAACAGGCAAACGGTTGTCCAGCAACAACGTACTGGTCTCACGCAGGGTCTCGATACGCAGGCCGATCTGCGACGGATCGATTGCATCCGGCCACTCGCCCATCAATCCCATGATGACTGCGTTGTCGCTGCCATGGCCGATGCCGGTGGCGGACAACGAGCCATACAGCTGGACTTCGACCCGTTGCACTTGCTCCAGCAGGCCACGCTCACGCAGGCCTTGAACGAACAGCGCGGCAGCCCGCATGGGGCCCACGGTATGGGAACTGGACGGCCCGATGCCGATTTTGAACAGGTCGAAAACGCTGATAGCCATTGCCGCGAAACTCCTCGATGAGCACAGGCCAGGCGCGATACAGCTGCTACGCTCAAGTCGCCCAGATGGCGGCATCATCAAGCTTTTATAGCGCCGTCCGGCGTCTCACACCGACGCACCCATGCTCAACAGCGTCGTCCTCGTGCAATGGGGCGCAATCGCCGTTTTTTGCGGCGCAGATCGAGAAAAAGTGCAGTTTTGCCCGTGGAAAAACCTGTAAGCGACGTCACCGACACTGGATACGACCATCCCTGTACTGGATACGACCCACCCTGTAGGCGTCAGATTTTCACTGGTACATGATCAGTCTCGACTCGTTTGCAAGGCATCGAGGCTGCGCATCGCTCGCACGCCCCAACTGCAACACTTATAAGCGCGGTCAAGCACCGCCGGAAAAACACCAGGAGTCCAAACCCATGAAAGGTTCCCCCCCGTTGTTGTTGGCCGCCATGCTGAGTCTTCCCCTTGCGGCCCACGCTGCTGACCCTGAGCAGTGCAGTACCGTCAACTTCTCCGATGTCGGCTGGACCGATATCACCGTCACCACCGCCACCACCAGCGAAATCCTCAAGGGCTTGGGCTACAAGCCGCGGACCACGATGATTTCCGTACCCGTGACCTACAAGTCCCTGGCCGACGGCAAGAACATGGACATCTTCCTCGGCAACTGGATGCCGACCATGGAAAACGACATCAAGCAGTACCGTGATGCCGGCACCGTGGAAACCGTGCGCGCCAACCTGGAAAACGCCAAGTACACCCTGGCAGTGCCACAAGCGCTGTACGACAAGGGCCTGAAAGACTTCGCCGATATCGCCAAGTTCAAGGATGAGCTGGGTGGCAAGATCTACGGCATCGAGCCTGGCAACGACGGCAACCGCACCATCCAGAGCGTGATCGACAAGAATCAGTTCGGCTTGAAAGACGCAGGCTTCAAGGTGGTCGAGTCCAGTGAAGCCGGGATGCTCTCGCAAGTGGAACGTGCTACCAAACGTGGGCAGGCCATTGTGTTCCTGGGCTGGGAACCACACCCGATGAACACCCGCTTCAAGATGAAATACCTGACCGGAGGTGACGATTCATTCGGCCCCAACTACGGCCAGGCCACCATCTACACCAACACCCGCAAGGGCTACTCCGAGGAATGCAGCAACGTGGGCCAGTTGCTGAAAAACCTGGTGTTCACCCTGGACATGGAAAGCACCCTGATGGGTAACGTCCTCGACGACAAGATGAAACCCGACGCCGCCGCCAAGGCCTGGCTGAAGAAGAACCCGCAAGTGCTCGACACCTGGCTCGCCGGAGTCACCACCCTTGATGGCAAACCAGGACTTGCCGCCGTAAAAGCCTATCTCGACAAGTAATCGCTGACCCCGGGCCGGCGTGCCGGCCCGGGATGTTTTCCCTTTTCGCATGTGGACATTCACTACCATGCTGACTGAACAGAAAATCCCACTAGGCCAGTACATCGCTGCCTTCGTCGAATGGTTGACGCAGAACGGCGCCGATTACTTCGACGCGATCGCATCGACACTGGAAACGATGATCCACGGCGTGACGTTCGCGCTGACCTGGTTCAATCCGCTGGCATTGATCGGTCTGATTGCGCTGCTTGCTCACTACATTCAACGTAAATGGGGCCTGACGGTGTTTGTCATCGCCTCCTTCCTGCTGATCCTCAACCTGGGGTACTGGCAGGAAACCATGGAGACCCTGGCCCAGGTGCTGTTCGCCACCCTGGTCTGCGTGGTCATCGGCGTGCCGCTGGGCATTGTTGCCGCGCACAAGCCGATGTTCTATACGATGATGCGCCCGGTACTCGATCTGATGCAGACCGTGCCGACCTTCGTCTACCTCATCCCGACCCTGACCCTCTTCGGGCTGGGTGTGGTGCCCGGCCTGATCTCCACGGTGGTGTTCGCGATTGCCGCGCCGATCCGCCTGACCTACCTGGGCATCCGCGATGTACCCCAAGAACTGATGGACGCCGGTAAGGCCTTTGGCTGCTCCCGGCGCCAGTTGCTCTCGCGCATCGAACTGCCCCACGCCATGCCGAGCATCGCTGCCGGCATTACCCAATGCATCATGCTGTCGTTGTCGATGGTGGTGATCGCAGCCCTGGTGGGCGCCGACGGCCTCGGTAAACCTGTGGTCAACGCGCTGAACACCGCCGACATTGCCCTGGGCTTTGAAGCGGGCCTGGCGATTGTGCTGCTGGCCATCATGCTCGACCGTATCTGCAAACAACCCGACGCCAAAGTAGGGGGTGATGCATGAGCATTATCCGATTCGACAATGTCGATGTGATCTTCTCCAAAGACCCACGCGAAGCCCTCAAGCTGCTGGATGAGGGGATGCACCGCAACGAAATCCTGAAAAAGACCGGGCAGATTGTCGGCGTGGAAAAAGCCAGCCTGGATATCGAGAAAGGCGAGATCTGCGTGCTGATGGGTTTGTCGGGCTCCGGCAAGTCGAGCCTGTTGCGCTGTATCAACGGCCTTAACACCGTGAGCCGTGGCCAGTTGTTTGTGGA
Organism: Pseudomonas sp. 25 R 14; assembly: GCF_900004755.1. Taxonomy (NCBI): domain Bacteria; kingdom Pseudomonadati; phylum Pseudomonadota; class Gammaproteobacteria; order Pseudomonadales; family Pseudomonadaceae; genus Pseudomonas; species Pseudomonas sp. 25 R 14. The sequence goes on from NZ_CVTS01000028.1 coordinate 154,935, forward strand.
GCATGAAGGTCGCCAGATCGACATCGCGTCATGCACGCCGGCCGAGCTGAAAATGATGCGCACCAAGCGTATCGCCATGGTGTTCCAGAAGTTCGCCCTGATGCCCTGGCTGACCGTGCGTGAAAACATCAGCTTTGGCCTGGAGATGCAGGGTCGTCCTGAAAAGGAGCGGCGCAAACTGGTGGACGAAAAACTGGAGCTGGTGGGCCTGACCCAATGGCGCAACAAGAAGCCCGACGAGCTGTCTGGCGGCATGCAACAGCGCGTCGGCCTGGCCCGCGCACTGGCGATGGACGCCGACATCCTGCTGATGGACGAACCGTTCTCGGCCCTCGACCCGCTGATCCGCCAAGGCCTGCAGGATGAACTGCTGGAGCTGCAACGCAAGCTGAGCAAGACCATCGTGTTCGTCAGCCACGACCTCGACGAGGCACTCAAGCTGGGCAGCCGGATTGCGATCATGAAAGACGGCAAGATCATCCAGTACAGCGTGCCGGAAGAAATCGTGCTGAACCCGGCGGATGACTATGTGCGCACCTTCGTCGCCCATACCAACCCACTGAACGTGCTTTGCGGCCGCAGCCTGATGCGCACGCTGGACAACTGCAAGCGGGTCAATGGTTCGGTGTGCCTGGACCCGGGCGGCGACTCGTGGCTGGACCTGGCCGAAGGCAACACCATCCAGGGCGCACGGCAAAATGGCGCGGTGATGAACCTGCAGAACTGGGCGCCGGGGCAAGCCGTGGAAGACCTGGGGCGGTTGCCGACCTTGGTGGATTCGAATATCGGCATGCGTGATGCGTTGCAGATTCGCTACCAGACCGGCAACAAGCTGGTGCTGCACGACAACAACAAGGTGGTGGGGATTCTGGGGGATAGCGAGCTGTACCATGCCCTGCTGGGCAAGAACCTGGGCTAATAAGGCTTTTTGTAGGAGCGAGCTTGCTCGCTCCTACATTTGACCGCGTTGCCAAGTTTGAACAGGCGGTGTCAGTGACGACACCGCCGGCTTTTATCAGCTATAGACACGGCCAAGGAGCTGCCGATGGCTTTCAAACTGATCGAGCACATCCCGGGTGATCTGTTCCTGGGTGAAGCCCATCAGGTCGTATTCCTGACCGCCGTTGTGCAGGTAAACCTCGGCACGGTAGTAGCGCGCACGCTCCTTCTGCGCCTCGATCGACTCGCTCGGCGCCGCCAGGTAGCCATCCAGGCTCACCTCGTAGACAAACGGGTTGCCTTCCATCTCGATCCGCACGCCGATGCAGCGCTTGGATTTACCCAACAGCGTCTGCACATCCAGCCCTTGGGCACGCAATGCCACGGCCGCTTCTTCCAGCGCCGGGGTGACTTTCTTGTCCATGAAGCGCTGCACCACAGCCTGGCTCGGTTGCAGGTCCTGGGCAGTCAGGCGCTCGCTGAAACCGCGACGGCCACGTTCGGCCAATTGCGCCTGCTCCTGTTCGATGGCCACGTCCTGGCGCATAGCCTTGTGCAAACCGAACATAAAGAAGATCAGCACCACCGAGAACGGCAAGCCCGCCAGCACCACCATGGTTTGCATGGCTTCGAAGTTACCGGCAAACAGCAGGCCGATGGTCACCAGGGTGATCACCGCCGACCAGAAGATCCGCAGCCAGTGCGGCGCATCCTCATCCACATTGCCGCCCTTGCACGACAGGTTGGCCATCATCACCGCACCAGAATCCGCCGGTGTCAGGAACAGCACAAAGCCGACAAAGATCGACACGCCGATCACCACTTTCGACGCCGGGTAGTATTCGAGCAACTGGTAGATCGCCATGGAGGGTTGCTCCAGCGCGGTCTTGCCCAGCTCCACGGCCCCATGGTTGAGCACCAGGTCCAGGGCCGAGTTGCCGAAGATCGACAGCCACGCCAGGGTAAAGCCCAGCGGGATCAGCAGTACGCCCGCCACCAGCTCACGTACGGTACGGCCACGGGAAATACGCGCGATGAACATGCCCACGAATGGTGCCCAGGAAATCCACCAGGCCCAGTAGAACAGGGTCCACAGGCCCATCCAGCGCTCGGACTTCTCGCCATCGCCTTCGTACACGTACAGGTCGAAGGTCTTGAGCACCAGGCCGTTCATGTAGTCGCCGATGTTCTGCACAAAGCCGTTGAGCAGGTGCAGGGTCGGGCCAAACAGCAGCACGAAAATCAGCAGGCCGCTGAACAACACAATGTTGAGGTTGGACAGGCGGCGAATGCCGTTCTCCACACCCGACACGGCAGCGATGGTCGCAACGGTGCTCATCACGATAATCACGATCAGCAGGTTGGTGTTGCTGTGCTCCATGCCGAACAGGTTTTCCAACCCGGACGACACTTGCATCGAGCCAATCCCCAGGTTCGTCACCAGGCCCAGCAGGGTCACGAACATGCCGAAGCCATCCACCGCGTGACCGGCCGCGCCTTTGACCCAACGCTCGCCCATCAATGGGTACAGCGCCGAACGCAAGGCCAGCGGCTGGTTATGCCGGTAGGCGAAGTACGCCACGGCCAGGCCGACCAGCGCATAGATCGCCCAGCCATGCAGGCCCCAATGCAGGAAGGTCAACTGCAACGCCTGGCGCGCGGCCATCTGGGTGGCAGCGGCGCCTTCAGGCGGGTTGAAGTAGTGGTCCAACGGCTCGGACGCGCCGAAGTACAGCAACGAAATGCCGATGCCCGAAGAGAACAACATGCCGGCCCAGGCGCCGTAACTGAAGTCCGGGGTATCGGCCTTGCTGCCCAGCTTCAATTTGCCGTAGGAGGAAAACGCCAGGCCCACCACGAATACCAGGTAGGCGGCGATGACCACCATGTAGTACCAGCCAAAGCTTTTCGAGAGCCAGGTCTGGGCGATTCCCAGCATTCTGCCGGCCTCTTGCGGGGCGATGATCAGAATGGCAGTCAACAACAGGATCAACGCGGTGGAGGTGTAGAACACCCAACCGTTGACCCGCACCTTTTCCGGTGGGGTCTTTATAAGAGAGGCAGAACTCATGGCACAGAGGCTCCGGGCAGTGCGAGAGAGGACACAAGGCAGCGCTTGACCCGCGCCATCGATTTTTCGGCAGTCGACGGACGGGTGTTATAAAGACATCCCGAAAATCCTCGAACCCCAGCGACGCGCTGTCATGGGCTGTTTCAAGGGTTTTTGTGGATGTCAGATGCGTCTGCCTACACGTAGGAAATACCTGTAGGCAGCGACCATTTGTCGCAGATCTTATTCTTTGTTGATTGAACGTTCAATCAAAACAAAATAGACTGGCCCTCAACCCGACGAACGTTTACGCCCGTCGGCAGGCCTAAGGAGAGGTGCTACATGCCCAAGGTCGGTATGCAACCCATACGCCGCCAGCAGTTGATCGAAGCCACATTGACGGCCATCGATCAGGTAGGGATGGGAGATGCCAGCATTGCGCTGATCGCCCGTCTGGCCGGAGTCTCGAACGGCATCATCAGTCACTATTTTCAGGACAAGAATGGCCTGATCGCCGCAACGATGCGGTACCTGATGAATGTGCTGATCGAGAACGTCCACGAACGCCGGCAGGCATTGAAGGAAGACAGCCCCCGGGCGCACCTTCAAGTGATTATTGGCGGCAACTTCGACGCCAGCCAGGTCAACGGCCCGGCAATGAAAACCTGGCTGGCCTTCTGGGCTACCAGCATGCACCACCCGTCTTTGCACAGGTTGCAGCGGATCAACGATCACCGCCTGTATTCCAACCTGTGCTGCCAGTTCCGCCGTGTGCTGCCGCTGGAAGATGCACGCAGCGCAGCCCGAGGCCTGGCGGCCCTGATCGACGGTTTGTGGTTGCGCGGCGCCCTGTCGGGAGACGCTTTCGACACGGAGCAGGCGCAACGGATCGCTTACGAATACATGGACTTCCAATTGGCCAAGCAGGTGAGTTAGAGCACACATAAACGCTCAACCCCTGAACGGCTACTGAGTGGGCTGCGCCCCTCAGTGGTTAACGCCAACCACTTATGCACTTGCGAGGACTTTATGGCCCGTTTCGAACTGCAAAAACTCTACATTGACGGCGGCTACAGCGACGCTGGCAGCGATGCCACCTTCGAAGCCATCAACCCGGCTAACGGTGAAGTTCTCGCCAACGTGCAACGCGCCACTTTCGAAGACGTCGAACGTGCCGTGGTCAGCGCCGAAAAGGGCCAGAAAATCTGGGCCGCGATGACCGCCATGGAGCGTTCGCGCATCCTGCGTCGCGCCGTGGAAATCCTGCGCGAGCGCAACGACGAACTGGCTGCCCTGGAAACCCTGGACACCGGTAAAGCCTTCTCCGAAACCAAGTACGTCGACATCGTTACCGGCGCCGACGTGCTGGAATACTACGCCGGCCTGGTGCCTGCCATCGAAGGCGAGCAGATCCCGCTGCGCACCACCTCATTCGTCTACACCCGCCGCGAGCCGCTGGGCGTGGTCGCCGGTATCGGTGCGTGGAACTACCCGATCCAGATCGCCTTGTGGAAATCCGCCCCGGCCCTGGCCGCTGGCAACGCGATGATCTTCAAGCCAAGCGAAGTGACGTCGCTGACCACCCTGAAACTGGCCGAGATCTACACCGAAGCCGGTGTTCCGGACGGTGTGTTCAACGTCCTGACCGGCAGCGGCCGTGAAGTCGGCACCTGGCTGACCGAGCACCCGCGCATCGAAAAAATCTCCTTCACCGGCGGCACCGACACCGGCAAGAAGGTCATGGCCAGCGCTTCGAGCTCCTCGCTCAAAGACGTAACCATGGAACTGGGCGGCAAATCCCCACTGATCATTTTCGACGACGCCGACCTCGATCGCGCCGCCGACACCGCGATGATGGCCAACTTCTACAGCTCCGGCCAGGTCTGCACCAACGGCACTCGCGTGTTTATTCCAAAGCACCTGCAAGCCGCCTTTGAAGCCAAGATCGTCGAACGTGTTGCGCGCATCCGCGTCGGCAACCCGCAAGACGAAAACACCAACTTCGGCCCGCTGGTCAGCTTCGCCCACATGGAAAGCGTGCTGGGCTATATCGCCAAAGGTAAAGAAGAAGGCGCACGCCTGCTGTGCGGCGGCGACCGCCTGACCGCTGGCGACTTCGCCAAGGGTGCATTCGTTGCACCGACGGTGTTCACTGACTGCACCGATGAGATGACCATCGTGCGTGAAGAAATCTTCGGCCCAGTGATGAGCATCCTCACCTACGAGACTGAAGAAGAAGTGATCCGTCGCGCCAACGACACCGACTTCGGCCTGGCTGCAGGCTTGGTGACCAAGGACTTGAACCGTGCCCACCGCGTGATTCATCAGCTCGAAGCGGGTATCTGCTGGATCAACGCCTGGGGCGAGTCCGACGCCAAGATGCCGGTTGGCGGCTACAAGCAGTCGGGTGTTGGCCGTGAGAACGGGATCAGCTCGCTGAACAACTTCACCCGCATCAAATCGGTACAGGTTGAGCTGGGCGACTACGCCTCGGTGTTCTAAATCCGAGTGATGTGCTGCTCGCGAGGCCGCCGCCTTCGCGAGCAAGCCCGCTCCCACATTTGATTTGTGTACGCCTTCAAATGTAGGAGGGGGCTTGCTCCCGATGAGTGCGAAGCACTCGCCTCATCTGACCATCTCCAAAGAGGGTGCATTTATGTCCCAAGAATACGACTACATCATTGTGGGTGCCGGCTCCGCCGGTAACACCCTGGCGACCCGTCTGACCGAAGACGAAGGCGTCACCGTCCTGCTGCTGGAAGCCGGCGGCCCGGACTACCGTCTCGATTTCCGTACCCAGATGCCTGCCGCCCTGGCGTTCCCGCTGCAAGGCCGCCGCTACAACTGGGCCTACGAAACCGATCCAGAGCCACACATGGATGGGCGCCGCATGGAATGTGGTCGCGGCAAGGGCCTGGGTGGCTCGTCGCTGATCAACGGCATGTGCTACATCCGTGGCAACGCCATGGACTACGACGGCTGGGCGAAACTGCCAGGCCTGGAAAACTGGAGCTATCTGGACTGCCTGCCGTATTTCCGCAAGGCCGAAACCCGCGACATCGGCCCTAACGATTACCACGGTGGCGAAGGCCCGGTCAGCGTGACCACGCCAAAAGCCGGCAACAACCCGCTGTTCCACGCCATGGTTGAAGCCGGCGTGCAAGCTGGCTACCCGCGTACCGAAGACTTGAACGGCTACCAGCAAGAAGGCTTCGGCCCGATGGACCGTACCGTCACGCCGAACGGCCGGCGCGCCAGTACCGCCCGTGGCTACCTGGATACCGCCAAGAAGCGCTCGACCCTGACCATCGTCACCCATGCCCTGACCGACAAAGTGTTGTTCGAAGGCAAGCGTGCAGTCGGCGTGCGTTACCTGATCGGTGCCGCCGAAGAACGTGTTGAGGCCCGTGCGCGCAAGGAAGTGCTGGTGTGCAGCGGCGCCATCGCGTCGCCGCAACTGCTGCAACGCTCCGGTGTAGGCCCGGCCAAACTATTGGAAAGCCTCGACATCCCGGTGGTCCACGACCTGCCAGGCGTCGGCGAAAACCTGCAGGACCACCTGGAACTGTATCTGCAATACGCGTGCACCCAACCGGTCTCGTTGTACCCGTCGCTGCTCTGGTACAACCAGCCGGCGATTGGTGCCGAGTGGCTGTTCAACGGCACCGGCATCGGCGCCAGCAACCAGTTCGAAGCGGGCGGTTTTATCCGTACCCGTGAAGAGTTCGAATGGCCGAACATCCAGTACCACTTCCTGCCGGTAGCGATTAACTACAACGGCAGCAACGGTGTGAAAGAGCACGGCTTCCAGGCGCACATGGGCTCCATGCGTTCGCCGAGCCGTGGTCGCATCCAGCTGAAGTCGAAGAACCCACGGGACTACCCGAGCATCCTCTTCAACTACATGGCCACCGAGCAGGACTGGCAGGAGTTCCGTGATGGCATCCGCCTGACCCGTGAAATCATGCAGCAGCCGGCACTGGACCAGTACCGTGGCCGCGAAATCAGCCCGGGCATCGAGGTGCAAACCGACGAGCAACTGGACACGTTCATCCGCGAGCATGCCGAAACCGCGTTCCACCCGTCCTGCTCGTGCAAGATGGGCACCGACGAGATGGCCGTGGTCGATGGCGAAGGTCGCGTGCATGGCATGCAGGGCCTGCGAGTGGTCGATGCATCGATCATGCCGATCATCACCACCGGTAACCTCAACGCGCCAACGATCATGATCGCCGAGAAAATCGCCGACAAGATCCGTGGCCGCCAGTTGCCGCGCAGCACTGCGGACTACTACGTGGCCGGCGATGCGCCTGTGCGTGGCAAGCCGTTGCGTGAAGTGGGTCCTACCCTGTAAGAGCGAGCTTGCTCGCGAAAAACCTCAGAACACCGCGGGGCACCCGATGCCCCGCGTTATCGTTAGCGACATTCGCGAGCAAGCTCGCTCCTACAAAACCCTTCCTACACCGCCTCACCCTTGATCCCACCCCCCGCGCCGGCCTAATCTAGTCCCTCGCGCAAACGTTTCACCTCCCTACCGACACGCCGGCTTCTGCCTGGCCACGAGGCTTTCTCATGTTTGATGTCGTTTCTTCGAGCAAATGGCCTACCGGCTTCCTGATCAATCCAAACGTTGAACCGCTGGACCCGAAATGGCTGAAGGAATTCAGCAAGATTCCGGCCGCTGCAGTCAGCGACTGCCTGGGCCGTAACGTCGGCGGCCTGGGTCTCAAGGCGTTCCACGGCAATGCGCCGATGCTCGGCAGCGCGCTGACCGTGCGTGTGCGCCCCGGTGACAACCTGATGATCCTCAAGGCCATGCAAATGGCCCGCCCGGGCGATGTGCTGGTGATCGACGGCAGCGCCGACCTGACCCGCGCCGTGTTCGGCGGCATCATGCGCGCCATGGCCCTCAAGGCCGGCATTGTCGGTGTGGTGATCAACGGCGCCCTGCGCGACCTCGACGAATGGCAGACCGGCGAACTGCCGGCCTACGCCATCGGCGGCGTGCACCGTGGCCCGAGTACGGACGGCGGCGGTGAGATCAACGTGCCGATCTCTTGCGCAGGCATGCTGGTCGCGCCTGGCGACTTGATGATCGGCGATGGCGACGGCGTGGTTGCCGCATCCCGTAGCGAACTGCCGGAACTGCTGGTGCGCTGCCACGACCTGCTGGCGCGCGAGCAGGCTACACTGGCGGCTATCGAAGCCGGCACCCTGGACCCTGATCGTTTTGACGCGATCCTGCGCGCCAAGGGTTGCCCGGTCTAACCCTGTAGGAGCGAGCTTGCTCGCGAAAAACCCAAGAGCGCGGCATTTATCCAGAATGCCCGCGCCATCGTTCGCGACCTTCGCGAGCAAGCTCGCTCCTACAGTGATGAGGGCCTCCGGCCACCGCTGCCCACAAGGAAGGCTCCATGTTCGAAAAACACCCGCAACTCAAAAAACATTTCGCCGCCCTGCGCACCCACGCCGAGTTCTTCTCGCTGCGTTACGTGCGCGAGTCTGGCCAGTACCTGTCGGTGCGCAAGAACGTCGCCGAGCCGCCGCACCTGAGTCGCGACGAAGGTGCCATGCTCACCGTGCGCCTCAACGGTGTCGAGGCCTACGCCGCCACCCACGACATTTCCCTGCCCGGCCTGCAAGCCGCCCTTGAGCGCGCGGAGCAACAAGCCCGGCGGATCAAACCCCACGCGCTGCTCGACCTGCGCGACCAGCCGGTGTCCAGCGACATCGCCGATTACCTGTCGCCAAACCTCGACCAACCTTTTGCGTCCCTGAGCGACTGCTACCAATTGCTCGGTGCCGAGTCGGCCGCCGTGCCCAAGGACGAGCGCCTGGTGAACTGGGAAGTCAGCCTGGGCACCACCCTGGTCGAGCAGATCTACCTCAACAGTGCCGGTGCCGAGTTGCGCCAGGCCCAGCGTTTTGTGTTCCCCGGCGTCAATGTCACGGCCTACGACGGCAACGACAGCCAGACCCGCACCCTGGGTGGCACCAACTTTGGCCAGCAAGGCGGTGCGGACGTGATCAGCCGTTTCGGCCTGGTCGGCGCCGCGCCACGGATTGCCGATCAGGCGCTGCAACTATTGCTGGCGCCCAATACCCCCACCGGCCCGCGCGACCTGCTGCTGATGCCCGACCAGATGATCCTGCAGATCCACGAGTCCATCGGCCACCCGCTGGAGCTGGACCGGATCCTCGGTGACGAGCGCAATTACGCCGGCACCAGCTTCGTCAAGGCCAGCGACTTCGGCCACCTGCAATACGGCTCAAACCTGCTGAACGTGACCTTCGACCCGGACATTCCCGAGCAACTGGCCAGCTATGGCCATGACGATGACGGCACCGCCGCCAGCAAGCAGTTCCTGATCCGTGAAGGCCTGCTGCTCAAACCATTGGGCGGTGCGTTGTCGCAATACCGTGCGGGCATGGGCGGCGTTGCCAACAGTCGCGCCTGCAGTTGGAACCGCGCGCCGATCGACCGTATGGCCAACCTCAATATCGAGGCTGGCGACCAGAGCCTGGCGCAACTGATCGGCGGCATCGAGCACGGTATCTTGATGTCGACCAACCGTTCCTGGTCCATCGACGATGCGCGCAACAAATTCCAGTTCGGCTGCGAATGGGGCCAGTTGATCGAAAATGGCGAACTCAAGGGCGTGGTGAAAAACCCCAACTACCGGGCGATTTCCGCGCAGTTCTGGCGCAAGCTCAGTGCCGTGGGCGATGCCAGTACTTTCCAGGTGCTGGGTACGCCGAACTGCGGCAAGGGCGAGCCCAACCAGGTGATCCGCGTTGGCCATGCGTCGCCGGCGTGTGTGTTCAGTGATGTGGATGTGTTTGGGGGAGATGCCTGATGCAGGCTTTCAAGGATCTGGTGGAGTGGCTCAAGCAGGCCATCACCGACGGGGAACAGTTTCATCTGGGCTATGCGGCGGAGTCTTCCGAGTTCGTGCGCTTGAACCATGCCCGGGTGCGGCAGGCCGGGCAGGTGCAACAAGCCAGCGTGAACCTCAAGCTGATTCATGACGGGCGCCACGCCGACCTCGGTATCACCCTGGCCGGGGCGCCGGAGCTGGATCGCCAGCGCCTGGCCGAGGGCCTGCAACAACTGCGTGAAACCTTGCCATTGCTGCCGCAGGATCCTTATCTGCTGCTCAACCACAACGCCTGGAAAAGCCAGAATGAACAGGCCCGGCCACTGCCGGACCTGGATCAGGTCCTGGCCGAAATCAGCCAGGCCGCCCAAGGTGTGGACCTGGTGGGCTTCTATGCCGCCGGGCCGATCAGCCGTGGATTCGCCAGTTCGTCCGGGGCTTTTGGCTGGCATCAGGCCAATAGTTTCAACTTCGATTTCAGCCTGTTCCATGCCAATGGCGAAGCGGTAAAAGCCAGCTACGCCGGGGATGCCTGGGACAGCGCGGCGTTTGCCCAGCGCTTCCAGCAAGCCCGTGAGCAGCTTGAGTATCTGGGCCGGCCATTGCACACCTTGGCGCCCGGCCAATACCGCGCCTACCTGGCACCAGCAGCCCTGGAAGAAATTGTCAGCATGCTCGCCTGGGGTGGTTTCTCCGCCCAGGCCATCGCCAGCAAAGGCAGCCCGTTGCAGCGTTTGTATGCCGGTGATCAGGCCCTGAACCCACTGGTGAGCATGGCGGAACAGGTCAGCGCATCGTTGAGCCCGGCATTCTCGCGCGACGGCTACCCGCGCAGCGATGTGACCCTGATCAGCGCCGGCCACGCCGAAGGGCGCCTGGTCAACTCGCGCAGCGCTGCCGAATATGGCTTGAGCACCAACGGTGCCGATGGCGACGAGTCCCCCAGTGCCTTTGAAATGGCTGCAGGCGACCTGGCCCAGGCCGATATCCTCAAGCAATTGGGCACCGGCCTGTATATCAGCAACCTGTGGTACCTGAACTACTCCGACCAGCCGGCGGCGCGCCTGACCGGCATGACCCGCTTCGCCACGTTCTGGGTAGAGGACGGTGAGATCAAGGCGCCGGTCAGCACCATGCGCTTTGATGACAGCGTGTACCACCTGCTGGGTTCGCAGTTGGAAGCGCTGACCGCCGAGCGCGAGTTGCTGCTGTCGGCCAGTACCTATAGCGAGCGCAGTACCTCGTCCAACTTGTTGCCGGGCGCGCTGGTAAAACGGTTGACCCTGACGTTGTAGGTGCCGGATGTTCTCCGACGCGCGCGCTCGATCAGAATGCCCGCGTTATCGTTCGCGATTTTCGCGAGCAAGCTCGCTCCTACAGGGGAACGCCCTGTGTGTTGATGAACCTTCCTTTACAACAGCCCGCTGGTTGCGGGGCTGTTGTCGCCTGCCGAAAACCTCGATATAAACGTTAGTGGCATCCCGCCACTCTTAACCTATTTGTTCGCAAATGATGCATGACCTCGCCCGGGATAGGGCGAGCCGGAGCGTTGACATGTACCAAGGAAGTTTTGTCATTGATAAGTTGTTCAAGCACTACAACGTTCACGTAGAGCAACTGGGCAACGACCCACAACGCAAGACCGTGCTGCTGGTCAACGGCGCGCTGTCCACCACCCGCTCATTCGCTCGCACCAGCAAATGCCTGGCCGAGCATTTCAATGTGTTGATGTTCGATCTGCCGTTCTCTGGCTATTCACGCCCCCACAACACCGACCTGGACCTGGTGACCAAGGACGACGAAGTCGAAATCCTGCGGGCGCTGGTGGAGCGCTTTGAGGTCAACCATCTGGTGTCGGCCTCCTGGGGCGGCATCTCGACCCTGCTGACCCTGGCACGCAACCCGCCCTCCATCGAAAGTTCGGTAGTGATGGCCCTGGCGCCCAATCTCAACCAGGCGATGCTCGAATACGTGGAGCGCGTGCGGGTGCTGATCGAGGCCGATGACAAGTCCGCCGTCGGCCACCTGCTTAACGAAACCGTCGGCAAGTTCCTCTCCAGCCGGCTCAAGCGCAATAACCATCGGCACCTGTCGACCATGGCCACCACCGAGTACCGCCAGGCGCGCTTTCATATTCATCAGGTGCTGGCGCTGGGCGATGGCAACTACCTGCCGCAATTGCGCCAGATCGAAAGCCCGGTGCACTTTCTCAACGGCACGCTGGACGAATATACGCCGGCCGATGAAGCCCAACTGTTCAAGCAATATGTGGGGCGCAGCAGCTTTGCCACGGCCGAGCACACCGGCCATCTGCTCGACCTGGAGTCCCGCGAGGCGGCGTTTGCAGTGCATCGGGCGCTGATTGATTTCCTGGTGGGCAAAGATGTAGCAGTGTCAGATATAGACGAACCGCCAGTGGGAAAACCGCTTATTGATGGCGCATAATCGGCAACACATAGCCTGCTAATAAAAGGGTTCTCATGCCGAATCGTGTCGTGCTCGATGTCAAGACCGCCCGCTGGTTGCCCTGGGTGGTAGCGATTGCCTTCTTCATGCAGTCACTCGATGGGACGATTCTCAACACGGCATTGCCCGCCATGGCCGAGGACCTGGCGGAGAACCCTTTGCGCATGCAAGGCGTGATCATCGCCTACATGCTTACCGTGGCCTTGCTGATCCCGGCCTCGGGCTGGATCGCCGACCGTTTCGGCACCAAGAAAATTTTCTTCGGCGCGATCATGCTGTTCAGCATCGGTTCGCTGCTGTGCGCCCTGTCCAGCAGCCTGAGCATGCTGATCGGCGCGCGGGTGATCCAGGGCCTGGGCGGCGCGCTAATGTTACCGGTGGGAAGGCTGGTGGTGCTGCGCGCCTACCCGCGTTCGGAGCTGGTACGGATCATGGGCTTCATCACCATTCCCGGCCTGCTCGGCCCTTTGCTCGGCCCGACCATGGGCGGCTGGATGGTGCAGTACCTGACCTGGCACTGGATCTTTTTGATCAACCTGCCGGTGGGCATGATCGGCTGCTACGCCGTGTGGAAATTCATCCCCGACCTGCGTGGCAGTGAGCGCACACGCTTCGACAGCCTGGGCTTTTTGCTGTTTGGCGCGGCGATGGTGCTGATCACTATCGCCATGGAAGGCTTGGGCGAGTTGCACCTGCCACACTTGCGCGTGATGTTGCTGCTGTTCGGCGGCATGGCGTGCCTGGCGGCCTACTGGCTGCGCGCCGGGCATATCGAAAATCCGCTGTTCTCGCCGGTGCTGTTCAAGACCCGGACCTTTGCCGTGGGCATTCTCGGCAACCTGTTCGCGCGCCTGGGCAGCGGTGCCTTGCCGTTCCTCGTGCCGTTGTTGCTGCAAGTCGCCTTGGGGTACTCGCCATCCCAGGCCGGCATGAGCATGCTGCCCCTGGCGGCGGCAGCCATGGTCGCCAAGTCGGTTGCCCGGCCGCTGATCGAACGCCTGGGTTATCGCATCGTGCTGACCGGTAACACGTTGGCGCTGGGCCTGATGCTGGCGAGCATGGGCCTGGTCAGCGAACAGACGCCCTACCCGCTGCTACTGGCGATGCTCGCAGTGCTGGGGGCGATCAACTCCCTGCAATTTACCGCGATGAACACCGTGACCCTGATCGACCTCGACGACGCCCAGGCCAGCAGCGGCAACAGCTTACTGTCGGTGGTGGCGCAACTGGCCCTGAGCCTGGGGGTGGCCTGCGCCGGTGCCCTGCTGGGCGGGTTCACCGCCGAAGCCGGCAACGATGGGGTCAGTACCGTGCTCGGGGCGTTTCAGTTGACCTTCCTCACCGTGGGTATCATGGCGATGCTGGCGGCGGCGATCTTCCTGCAATTGTCGCCAAAAGACGGCAAACGGGTGGTCAGCCGCGAGCACGACATCGAGCATTAAGCGGCGTCTCGTCTAGAACTTGCAGGGAAATTCCCACGAGGCTGGTACACTGCGCGACATTTTGTTTTTGCAGAGCCAGTCCCGTGACCACCATCGCCACCGCTTTTAATACTTTGCCGCTCTCCGCCGCCATGCTGGCTAACCTCGACTCGCTGGGTTATGTCGAGATGACGCAGATCCAGGCGCAAAGCTTGCCGGTGATCCTCAAGGGGCTGGACCTGATCGCCCAGGCCAAGACCGGCAGCGGCAAGACCGCGGCCTTCGGCATCGGCCTGTTGAACCCCATCAACCCGCGCTACTTCGGTTGCCAGGCCCTGGTGATGTGCCCGACCCGTGAGCTGGCGGACCAGGTGGCCAAGGAAATCCGCCGCCTGGCCCGTGCCGAAGACAATATCAAGGTGCTGACCCTGTGCGGTGGCGTGTCCCTCGGCCCGCAGATCGCCTCCCTGGAACACGGCGCGCACATCATCGTCGGCACCCCGGGCCGCATCCAGCAACACCTGCGCAAGGGTTCGCTGGTGCTGGACGGCCTGAACACGCTGATCCTCGACGAAGCCGACCGCATGCTCGACATGGGCTTCTACGACGCCATCGAAGACATCATCAGCAAGACCCCGGCCCGTCGCCAGACCCTGCTGTTCTCGGCCACCTACCCGGTGAGCATCAAGCAACTGGCCTCCAAATTCATGCGCGCGCCGCAGCAGGTCAAGGCCGAAGCGTTCCACTCCGACGAGCAGATCGAGCAGCGGTTCTACGAAATCTCCCCGGACGAGCGCATGGACGCGGTGACCAAAGTGCTGTCGCACTTCCGTCCGGCCTCCTGCGTAGCCTTCTGCTTTACCAAGCAGCAAGTACAGGAAACCGTGGATCACCTGACCTCCAAGGGCATTTCTGCGGTCGGCCTGCATGGCGACCTGGAGCAGCGTGACCGTGACCAGGTACTGGCGATGTTCGCCAACCGCAGCACATCGGTGCTGGTTGCCACCGACGTCGCCGCCCGCGGCCTGGACATTGATGCACTGGACATGGTGATCAACGTCGAACTGGCCCGCGACTCGGAAATCCACATTCACCGCGTCGGCCGTACAGGGCGTGCCGGTGAGACCGGGATCGCCGTCAGCCTGGTAGCACCGTCCGAAGCGCACCGCGCCCAGGCCATCGAGCTGCTGCAAAAGGCCCCGCTGAACTGGGACCAACTGAGCAACCTCAAATCCCAGGGCGGCGCGCCGTTGCTGCCGGTGATGAGCACGTTGTGCATTGCCGCCGGCCGTAAAGACAAGGTTCGCCCCGGCGATATCCTGGGTGCACTGACCGGCGAAGCCGGGATCCCGGGCGCCCAGGTGGGCAAGATCGCGATCTTTGACTTCCAGGCCTATGTGGCCGTGGAGCGTGGCGTCGCCAAGCAGGCGCTGCAGCGTTTGAACGATGGCAAGATCAAGGGCCGTTCGTTGCGTGTGCGCATCCTGTAAAGCTCTTCGATTCAATGGAGATCCAATGTGGGAGCGGGCTTGCTCGCGAATGCGGTGTACCAGTCGCCAGATGGGTTGGCTGACAGTGCGCATTCGCGAGCAAGCCCGCTCCCACATTTTTGACTGTATTCCAAAATAGATTTTGTGTGAGGACACCGTTTTGCGCTCGACCGAAGTTGTGATCATTGGCGCTGGCGCCGCAGGCTTGATGTGTGCGCTGACTGCCGCCGGGCGTGGGCGCAAGGTGATGCTGATCGACCATGCGAACAAGGCCGGCAAGAAGATCCTGATGTCGGGCGGTGGCCGCTGCAATTTCACCAACATGTACACCGAGCCTGCCAACTTCCTGTCGCACAACGCGCACTTCTGCAAATCCGCCCTGGCCCGCTATACCCAATGGGATTTCATCGGGCTGGTGGCCAAGCACGGCGTGCCGTACCACGAGAAAAAACTCGGCCAGTTGTTCTGCGATAACAAATCCAGCGACATCCTCGGCATGCTGCTCGACGAGTGCATCCAGACCGGCGTGAGCCTGCACCTGGACACCTCGATCCAGGAGATCGCCAGGCTCGACAGCGGCTACCAGTTGCAGACCACACTGGGCGAGTTGCGCTGTGAATCCCTGGTGATCGCCACCGGCGGGCTGTCGATTCCGACACTGGGCGCCACCGGCTTTGGTTACCAGGTGGCCAAGCAGTTCGGCCATGAACTGCTGCCGACCCGCGCGGGCCTGGTGCCGTTTACCATCACCGATCAGCTCAAGGACTTGTGCGGCGAGTTGTCCGGCACCTCGGTCGATTGCCTGGTGAGCTGCAACGACCAGAGCTTTCGCGAGAACATTCTGTTTACCCATCGCGGCCTGAGCGGGCCGGCGATTTTGCAGATTTCTTCTTACTGGGAACCCGGCGACACCGTTGAGATCAACCTGTTGCCCGACCACGATGCCCACGCCTGGCTGCAACAGCAGCAGGCCGAACGCCCCAACAGCGAGCTCAAGACCCTACTCGGCGAGATCTTCACCAAGAAGATGGCCAACCTGTTGGCCGAGACGTGGTTTGTGTCCAAGCCGATGAAGCAGTACACCCACGCCGAGCTGGCAGATATTGCCAGCAAGCTGGGCAGTTGGCAGTTGGTCCCGGCCGGTACCGAAGGCTACCGCACCGCCGAAGTCACCCTGGGCGGGGTGGACACGCGAGAAGTGTCGTCCAAGACCATGGAATCACTGAAAAGCCCTGGCCTGTACTTTATCGGCGAAGTGCTGGACGTGACCGGGCACCTGGGCGGGTTCAACTTCCAATGGGCCTGGGCGTCGGGCTATGCGGCAGCGCAATACGCCTGATATCCACAGTTGGATTGCGGTGTGCCTGGGATATTTTTGCTTATGAATGTGATCGCCACGCTTGCCCTGACGTCATTACTGGCTCAATTTAGCGGCATCGTCCCGGAAGACCCCAGACTTCATGTCCTCGACCTCGTTCAAGCAGTCAATGCGGCGCCTTTGGGCACTGGATAAGTTCAGTTACAGCGTACGGGTGTTTATCGCCCTCACCGGCAGCATGGCGTTGTGCTGGTATCAGGATGAGATGTCGCTGCTGATCCCGCTGTTCCTGGGGATTATCGCCAGCGCCCTGGCCGAGACCGATGACAGCTGGCAAGGCCGCCTCAACGCCCTGGCGGTGACGCTGGTATGTTTCAGCGTGGCAGCACTCTCAGTGGAGTTGCTGTTTCCCTACCCGTGGATCTTTGCCATCGCCATCGCCCTGGCGAGTTTCTGCCTGACCATGCTCGGCGCCCTGGGCGAGCGCTATGGGGCGATCGCCTCGGCCACCTTGATTCTGTCGGTCTACACCATGATCGGTGTGGACCAGCGCGGCGGCGCCGTCACCGATTTCTGGCATGAACCCTTGCTGCTGGTGGCCGGTGCCGCCTGGTATGGCGTGCTGTCGGTGCTGTGGCAGGCGCTGTTTTCCAACCAGCCGGTGCAGCAGAGCCTGGCCCGGCTGTTTCGCGAGCTGGGGCGTTACCTCAAGCTCAAGTCTTCGCTGTTCGAACCTATTCGCCAGTTGGACGTGGAAGCACGGCGCCTGGAACTGGCCCAGCAAAATGGCCGGGTGGTGGCGGCGCTCAATGCGGCCAAGGAAATCATCCTGCACCGCGTCGGTAACGGCCGGCCGGGCTCCAAGGTCAGCCGCTATCTCAAGCTGTACTTCCTGGCCCAGGACATCCATGAACGCGCCAGTTCCTCCCACTACCCCTACAACGCCCTGGCTGAAGCCTTCTTCCACAGCGATGTGCTGTTCCGTTGCCAGCGCCTGCTGCGCCAGCAAGGCAAAGCCTGCCAGACCCTCGCCGAGTCGATCCAGTTGCGCCAGCCGTTTGTCTACGACGCCAGCTTCGCCGAGGCCCTGGGCGACCTGAATGCGTCCCTGGAACACCTGCGCATCCAGAGCAACCCGGCCTGGCGCGGCCTGTTGCGTTCGCTGCGCGCGCTGGCGGCCAACCTGTCGACCCTTGACCGCCTGCTCAGTGATGCCAGCAACCCCGACAGCCTGGCCGATGCCACCGACAGCAGCCTGCTGGACCGTTCACCGCGCAACCTCAAGGAAATGTGGACGCGCCTGCGCACCCAGTTGACGCCGACGTCGTTGCTGTTCCGCCACGCCCTGCGCCTGCCCCTGGCACTGAGTGTCGGCTACGGCATGGTGCATTTGATCCACCCGTCACAGGGCTATTGGATCATCCTCACCACGCTGTTCGTCTGCCAGCCCAACTATGGCGCCACGCGACGCAAGCTCGGCCAGCGGATCGTCGGCACGGCCATCGGCCTGACGGTGGCCTGGGCGCTGTTCGATCTGTTCCCCAGCCCTCTGGTGCAATCGATGTTCGCCATCGCTGCGGGGCTGGTGTTCTTTATCAACCGCACCACCCGCTACACCCTGGCGACCGCTGCCATTACCCTGATGGTGCTGTTCTGCTTCAACCAGGTGGGCGATGGCTACGGGCTATTCCTGCCGCGCCTGTTCGATACCTTGCTTGGCAGCCTGATCGCCGGGCTGGCGGTGTTCCTGTTCCTGCCGGACTGGCAAGGCCGGCGCCTGAACAAAGTGCTGGCCAACACCCTGACCTGCAACAGCATCTACCTGCGCCAGATCATGCAGCAATATGCCGCCGGCAAGAGCGACGACCTGGCCTACCGCCTGGCCCGGCGCAATGCGCACAACGCCGATGCGGCGCTGTCCACCACCCTGGCCAATATGCTGATGGAGCCGGGGCATTTCCGTAAGGAGGCCGACGTGGGCTTCCGCTTCCTGGTGTTGTCCCACACCTTGCTCAGCTACCTGTCGGGGTTGGGTGCGCACCGCGACACCCAACTGCCGGCAGACGTGCGTGAACACCTGATCGAAGGCGCGGGCAAAACCCTCGCTACCAGCATCGACGAAATCGCCACGGGGCTGGCGAACAAACAGCCGATTGCGGTGCAGAGCGATGCCGAGGAGGCGTTGGCTGTAGAACTGGAGCAGATGCCGGATGAGATCGATGAGGCGCAGCGTCTGGTGCAGACGCAGTTGGCGTTGATTTGCCGGCAGTTGGGGCCGTTGCGCACATTGGCCGCACATTTGATCAAGGAAACCAGTGCGGCTTAGGGCCCTATCGCAGGCAAGCCAGCTCCTACCTTTGAAATGCATTCCAATGTGGGAGCTGGCTTGCCTGCGATGAGGCCCTAAAGAACACTACATCCCGTGTTGCTTAAGAAGGCGCGCATAACTGCCATCCGCCTTCATCTTGCTGATCTCCCGATCAAACCCGGCAACAATCTGCTCATGCTTGGGATTTTTCAGGCTGACCAGAATGTGCAGACTGTTTTCACTCAACGGCTTGGGCAAAAACTCCACCGCATTACGCACCCTGGAGGACTCCCGCGCCAGGTTGTAGCGGGCGACATATTCATCCTCGACCGTCAGCCGCACCCGCTGGGCCGCCAGCATGCGCACGGCCATGGCGAAGTTATGCACCGGGACCTTTTGCAGTTTTGGATCAGCATCGAAATCCGCCGAATAGGCGTAGCCGCGCACTACGGCGATGGGATAGTCATGCAGTTGCTGCAAGTTCTGGTACTCAATGGGATCGTCACGACGCTTGATAAAACGCACGCGATTAAGCAGGTACTCAGCGGAAAACTGCCCCAACTGCGTACGCGCCTCGTCGTACCAGGCATTGACCAGTACGTCATAACGCCCGTCCCCCACCCCCATCAAGGCCCGCGCCCATGGCACTTGTTCAAAATCACTGGCATAGCCGGCACGCGCCAGGGCGGTGCTGACGATATCGGTGGCCAGGCCACCATTGATCAGGGTCGCATCGGTAAACGGCGGCCATGCATCCCCCACCAGGCGCAAACGTTCCGCCACCACCGTAGGGGCCAGCAACAGCAACACGATCAAAGCAACGGCACGAGACAATCGCAGCATGCTTAATGTCCTTGCACAGCGGGCAGTTCCTTGCGGGCGATGACGCCTGGCGGGAGTATGTCCAGGTTCTGACTGTAGCCTATCGCTCGCGCAGTACAGCAGATTACACAAAGAACCCAGCCGCGAAAGCACTCAATGATGGCAAATTGACGTCACTCACAAAAAAGGTCGTTTTCAGGGTGTTTGTGTCGCCGCCCGAGACAGTCGCCGGTCATGGCATTACTATCCAAGTCAGGTCTTTATGCGAGATGGAACGATGACAGTCGATTGGGTTTGCAAGCACCACAATGATCTGGGCAAGGAACAGCTCTACGCCATTTTACGCCTGCGGGCGGAGGTTTTTGTGGTGGAGCAGAAATGCGTCTACCAGGACATCGACGGCCAGGATCTGGAGGGCGACACCCACCACCTGATGGGCTGGCAGGATGACCAACTGGTTGCTTACCTGCGCCTGCTCGACCCGGAGCTGCATGGCGGTGACGTGGTTATCGGCCGCGTGCTCGTGGCCGGGGTTGCACGGGGCACCGGCCTGGGCCACCAGATGCTGGAGGAAACCCTCAAGCAGATCGACGATAACTGGCCGCAGACGCCGATCTTTCTCTCAGCCCAGGCGCATTTGCAGGGGTACTACACAAGATACGGGTTCAAGGTCGAGGGTGAGGTCTATCTTGAGGACGACATTCCACATATTGGTATGCGGCGCGCCTGAGGGCCCCATCGCGGGCTTGCTCGCGATGGCGTCAGACCTGCCCGCCCAATTTCAGGGATAGCCCAACACCTGCTTGACCTGTACCAGGTTGCGCTCGATCCAGCCCCGGTCAATGGCCCCCCAGTCGCGAATCCGATAGCGCCCGGCATGATTGCGGGCGCCGTCTTCCTGCTCGAATTCACAGACGATATCCAGGTCCGCCAACGCCGCAATGGTGTCCTGGGCCGTGCGCCGGGGCATGCCAGTGGCCTCGGTCAGCGCCGGGACGCTGCTGGCCAGTTGGCTGTCGATCAGATACGCCACATACAGACGGCGGTAGAAGCTGCTTTTGGTCTTGCTCACATCCATGATCAGTCGCCTTGTGATTAGGACTTGCCCTGCAAGTCCCGATAGGTCAGGTACACCCGCAGGTCAAACTCCACCTGGTGGTAGCCGGGCAGCATGTATTCGCAGAGTTTGTAGAAGGCCTTGTTGTGGTCCGATTCCTTGAAGTGCGCCAGTTCGTGGACGACGATCATTTTCAGGAACTCGGGCGCCGCCTCCTTGAACAACGCGGCGATGCGGATCTCTTTCTTGGACTTGAGGTTGCCACCCTGCACCCGGGAGATGGTGGTGTGCAGGCCCAGGGCGCGGTGGGTCAGGTCCAGGCGGTTGTCGAACAGCACCTTGTCGATGGCCGGCGCGTTGCGCAGGTGTTCCTGCTTCAAGGCCAGGGCGTAGCTGTACAGCGCCTTGTCGCTTTGCACCGCATGGCGCTCGGGGTAACGCTGGTTCAAGTAGTGACCCAACTGATCCTTGGCGATCAATTGGCGCACTTGCTCTTGCAGGGCGGCGGGATAGGCCTGGAGGTATTTCAGCGCAGTCATGGGTTCGAACGGCAGGGGCTTGAGGCCGTCAGTGTAGCGAATTCAGCAAGGGCCTGCGCGTAGCGCAAACGGCTGCGGCCACTGGGAAATATCCTCGGCCATCAGCGGCAGGGCAACCAAAGGCCCCTGAATGAACTGGCAACCATTGGCCTGCAGCCAGTGGCATTGCTCAAGGGTTTCCACCCCTTCGGCAATCACCAGCAACCCGAAGTGCCCGCACAGCTCGATAATACTGCGGGCCAGCGCCGCCTCCCGTGGCGAGTCGAGCACGCGGGTGACCAGGCCGGGATCGAGCTTGAGCGTATCGAACTCCAGGTCGCGCAAATGCGCCAGGGAGCAGGTGCCCGAGCCGAAGTCATCCAGGGCTATGCGCACCCCCAGGCGCCGCAGCTGCTTGAGCTGCTTGGTGGATTCTTCAATGTTGTGCATCAGGCTTTCTTCAGCAATTTCCACTTCCAGTTGCCGCCCGTGCACCCCATGTCGTTCCAGTGCCTGCTGCAACTGAGTCACCAGGTTGGGCATATTGAACTGGCTGCTGCTCAGGCTCACGCTCAGCACCCAGTCGTCGTTCATGACCTGCGCCCAGGCCTGGCGTTGCTGCGCCACTTGCAGATAGATCCAACTGCTGAGCTGACTGATCAGGCGTGCCTCTTCCAGCAAGGGCAGGAACAGTCCCGGCGGTACATCGCCGACACTCGGGTGCTGCCAACGCAACAAGGCCTCGACACCGCGCAAGTGCCCGTCCACCAGGGACACTTGGGGCTGGTACACCAACGTGACCTGCTTCTTGGCGATGGCCTCGCGCACACTGCTTTCAAGCATCAGGCGCGAGCGGGCACGGCCGTTCATTTCCTGATCGTAATAGCGATATTGCTGACGCCCCGCCCGCTTGGCTTCGTACATGGCGATATCGGCGGCACGCAGCAGGCCGCTCAGGTCGCGGCCACAATCGGGGAAGGTGGCAATGCCGATACTGACCCCCAGCATCACCTCCAGGCCGTCTACTTGCTGGCAGATCGACACCCGCTCGATCAACTGCTCAGCGAGCTTCGCGGCCTGTTCCGGGTATTCCAATTCCAGCAATGCGACGAACTCATCGCCCCCCAGGCGGCCGAGAATGTCACAGCTGCGCAGGCACAGTTCCAATTGCTCAGAGACCCAGCGCAGCACTCGGTCGCCGGCATCGTGCCCCACCGAATCATTGACCCGCTTGAAGCCGTCCAGGTCCATGTACAGCAACACCGTGGCATGCTCGCTGCGCTCGTTGCGCAACAGGGCCGTCTCTACGGCCTGGTAGAAGCCACGGCGATTGAGCAAGCCGGTGAGCGGGTCGGTGACCGCCTGGAACTCCAGCTGCTGATGCAGGTGCCGCACTTGCGACATGTCCTGCACGGTCACCACCATGGCCTTCTGCTCCTGGGGCAACGGTGCACAGGACATCGCCACCGGCAGTTGCTGCCCGGGGGCGGTACGCAGGATCGCATCATGCAGGCGCCAGGTTTCGCCACGGCGGTAACCGGCGTACAGCTCGCTGCCAAACCAGTCAGGCATATGGGGCTTCTGCAAAAAGCCAAGGAACGCCTGGCCTTGCAACTCGTCCACCGTGGCATTGAGTAGCCGTGAAATGGCCGGGTTGGCGTAGCTGATCACCCCGTCTTCGGCCACCACCAGGATGCCCTCGGCGGCGTTGTCGAGTACCGAGGCATTAAAGGCCCGGGCCAGTTCCAGGTCATGACTCAAACGCTGCAAGGCGCGCCGATTGCGCTGATGCTCCAGCAAGGCCTGGACCTTGGGCTTGAGGATATGCGGGTCGAACGGTTTGAACAGGTAGTCGATGGCGCCGCTGGCATAGCCTTCAAGCACGGCGGCGGGCGATTGTTCATTGGCACTCAAGAAAATAATCGGCGTCATGCGGGTGCGCTGGCTGCCGCGCATCAACCGCGCCACTTCGAAGCCGTCCATGCCCGGCATCCTGACATCTAGCAGTACCAGGTCGACGTCACGTTCGAGCAGTAACCCCAGGGCTTCCTCGCCGGAGGCCGCCGTCACCACCAGCCAGTCCTCGCGCTGCAGGAGCGCGCGCATGCTGATCAGGTTTTCCGGGTAGTCATCGACCACCAGGAGCACTGAACAGCCATCGGACGGGGTTGGAGCGCATTCCATGCTGCATCTCTTCCTTGAGGATTCATTCCGGTCATTTTTGAGACAAAACCGGACAAACAATGTGGAGTCACTCTAGCCCTGGATCCTCTAAAGCAGAAGGCGCGACAGCGCCATCATTGCGCCAAAGACCACACAACCGACTAACGGTCAGCACCTGCAGCCCACGTATTACGGGAAACATGGCTTTTTGACAGTCCATTGACGCCAATAAACCGACCTAAAATTATTAACAAACGATGACCAGCCGCTTATAAATAACGCGCTAATCCGCGGGCCAAGGCCTTTTGACCCCCTCTTTCGTACAGTAAAGGCGCACTCAATGATTGATCTGTCCACCTGGAACCTGAGCATTCCTGTCGGCTCCCCACCAGCCACCATCGACACCCCTAGACTGCTCAGTGGTTTCAACGGCAAATACTTCCAGGCCGAAGGCAGCAGCGTGCAATTCTGGACCCCTGTTACCGGCACCCGTACCGAAAACGCCATCTACCCGCGCAGCGAACTGCGTGAAACCTATGCCGATGGCCGGCTGCGCAACTGGACCTACCCCGAAGCCGACAACTACCTGCGCGCCACCCTGGCAATCAACCAGGTGCCGTCCTCGGGCAAGATCGTGATCGGTCAGATTCACGCCTACGACAGCCAGAAACCGCTGATCAAGGTCGAATACCAGTTCAAGGAAAAAACCCAGACCGGCAACATCGTCGCCAAGGTGCGCATGCGCCCGGATGACAGCAAGGGCCGGGTGATTATCGTGGCCGAGAATGTGCCGCTGGAGAAAAACTTCACCTACGTCATCCACCTGAACAAGGCTGGCCTGCTGAGCGTCGAAGCGGCCAGCGGGCAATGGAACGAACGCATCGGTGCCGCCTGGGGCAAAAAGCCGCTGTACTTCAAGGCGGGGGTGTATGTGCAAGACAACAGTGGCGACAGCCAGGAAGGCGGCAAAGTGACATTTGCCAGGCTGGATATCGATCACAACTGACAGTCTGATCATTCCCACGACGCTTTAGGACAGAACCGCGACCCAGGGTCTCGACTTTCTTGTAGGACAATTCGAGTATGGCGCCGCACAGGCGTAATGCTGCCCTATAAGAAAGTCATGGAGACTCACAATGCCCTTCACTCGCACCCTACTCGCCCTGTCCATGGGCATGGTCATGCTGCAAAACCCGGCCTTCGCCGCCCCGCCGTTGTCGATGACCGACGGCGTGGCCCAGGTCAACATCCAGGACAGCAACGCCTGGGTAGAGATCAGCAAAGCCGCTTTCGAACACAACATCCGCACCCTGCAAGCCAGCCTCGCCGACAAGTCGAAAATCTGCGCCGTACTCAAGGCCGACGCCTACGGCCACGGCATCGGTCTGCTGATGCCATCGGTGATCAAGCTGGGCGTGCCTTGCGTGGGCGTGGCCAGCAACGAAGAAGCACGCGTGGTACGTGAAAGCGGCTTCAAGGGCCAACTGATCCGCGTACGCACCGCCGCACTGAGCGAGCTGGAAGCCGCGCTGCCGTACAACATGGAAGAGCTGGTGGGCAACCTCGACTTCGCCGTGCGCGCCAGCCTGATCGCCGAGCATCATGGCCGCCCGCTAGTGGTGCACCTGGGCCTGAACTCCAGCGGCATGAGCCGTAACGGCGTGGAAATGACCACCGCCCAGGGCCGGCGCGATGCCGTGGCCATCACCAAAGTGCCGAACCTGGAAGTGAAGGCAATCATGACCCACTTCGCCGTCGAAGACGCCGCTGACGTACGCGCCGGCCTCAAGGCGTTCAACGAACAGGCCAACTGGCTGATCAACGTCGCCCAACTGGACCGCAGCAAAATCACCCTGCACGCCGCCAACTCCTTCGCCACCCTGGAAGTGCCCGAGTCGCGCCTGGACATGGTGCGCCCCGGTGGCCTGTTGTTCGGTGACACCGTGCCGTCGTTTACCGAATACAAGCGCGTGATGCAGTTCAAGTCCCACGTGGCCTCGGTCAACAGCTACCCCAAGGGCAACACCGTCGGCTATGACCGCACCTACACCCTGGCACGGGATTCGAAACTGGCCAACATCACCGTGGGTTATTCCGATGGTTATCGTCGAGCGTTCACCAACAAAGGCATCGTGCTGATCAACGGGCACCGAGTGCCGGTGGTGGGCAAGGTGTCGATGAACACCTTGATGGTCGACGTCACCGACGTGCCGACCGTGAAGAGCGGCGATGAAGTGGTGTTGTTTGGCAAGCAGGGGAATGTGCAGACGAGCCAGGCCGAGGTTGAGGATATCAATGGGGCGTTGTTGGCTGACCTTTACACCGTGTGGGGCAACTCGAACCCTAAAGTGCTGGTTGATCAATAAGCACCGCAAATCAAAGGTGGGGGCGGGCTTGCTCGCGATTGCGGTGTGTCAGTCAGCATATGTATTGCCTGAACCACCGCTATCGCGAGCAAGCCCGCTCCCACACTGATTTGTAGGTGGCCTCAAATACCGGCCATAAAAAAAACCCGCATCGCTGCGGGTTTTTTATGAGCGCCTGGGCTTAGTTCACCTTGGCGTTCAACTCACCTTTCAAATACCGCTGGTACATCGCTTCCAACGACACCGGCTTGATCTTCGAGGCATTGCCGGCAGTGCCGAACGCTTCGTAACGTGCGATACACACATCACGCATCGCCGTCACTGTGGCGCCGAAGAATTTGCGCGGGTCGAACTCGCTCGGGTTGGTGGCCATCAGGCGACGCATTGCACCGGTGGAGGCCAGGCGCAGGTCGGTGTCGATGTTGACCTTGCGCACGCCGTGCTTGATGCCTTCGACGATTTCTTCAACCGGGACGCCGTAGGTTTCTTTGATGTCGCCGCCGTACTGGTTGATGATCGCCAGCCACTCTTGCGGTACCGAGGAAGATCCGTGCATCACCAGGTGGGTGTTGGGGATGCGCTTGTGGATTTCCTTGATGCGGTCGATGGCCAGCACGTCGCCAGTAGGTGGCTTGGTGAACTTGTAGGCGCCGTGGCTGGTGCCGATGGCGATGGCCAGGGCATCGACCTGGGTGCGCTTGACGAAGTCAGCGGCTTCTTCCGGGTCGGTCAGCATCTGGCTGTGATCCAGCACGCCTTCGGCGCCGATGCCGTCTTCTTCACCGGCCATGCCGGTTTCCAACGAACCCAGGCAGCCCAGTTCGCCTTCTACCGAAACACCGCAGGCGTGAGCCAGGGCCACGGTTTGTTGAGTGACGCGCACGTTGTAGTCGTAGTCGGTCGGGGTCTTGCCGTCTTCGCCCAGGGAGCCGTCCATCATCACCGAGCTGAAGCCCAGTTGGATGGAGCGCTGGCACACGTCAGGGCTGGTGCCGTGGTCCTGGTGCATGCACACCGGGATGTGCGGGAATTCTTCGATCGCAGCCAGGATCAGGTGACGCAGGAACGGTGCACCAGCGTATTTGCGGGCACCAGCCGAAGCCTGGACGATCACTGGGGAGTCGGTCTTGTCAGCGGCTTCCATGATGGCGCGCATCTGCTCAAGGTTGTTGACGTTAAAGGCTGGAACGCCGTAGCCGAACTCGGCTGCGTGGTCCAGCATTTGACGCATGCTGATAAGTGCCATTGTGTCTCTCTCCCGGTCGAGGGTCGTTAATCGTGCAAGCCTGCCGTAGCGGCGGCTGCTATTCAAGTTATTGCAGATCAAGGGGTTGGGCCTTGGCCTGCTGAATCGTTATTGCTACTGGGCCTGACCCAAATTCCAATCTGGAACCGAATCATGTGGGAGCTGGCTTGCCTGCGATCGCGGTGTACCAGACACCGAATTCGCCAACTGACCCACCGCTTGCGCGGGCAAGCCCGCTCCTACATGAGATCTTCAGTGTTCTGTATTACTGGGCCTTGCAGCCCCGGCCGATCAAATCGTCAGTGGCGACCCAGTAAACCAGGCCTTCCTCACCTTTTGTGTGAAACGCCAACTGGTCATTGCTATACAGCGTGCCGGAAGCCGCCACGTCTTGCTTGAGGCGATACACCTGGTCGGAGCCGCCAAGGCGTACATCCACCTGGCTGCGATCCGCGCCGATAAACCGCCAGTTCACCTGGGCCTGGCTGTCGCACACCCAAGTGGTCCATGTCTCTGGCTGTGGCTCTGCCTTGTTGAACATGTTCAGGTTGGCACAACCGGCCAATAGAGCCAGTGCTGCCAGGGCGATAACGCCTTTCATTGCCAATCCTCGAACGGCGGCCAGGGGCCGCCACTGCTGTCGGTTAGTGAATCAGACCCATCAAGGGCAACCCTGTTCCTTACCTTTGGGCGGGGAGTCGTACTTCTCCAGCCTGTCAGGCCCTATGCGCTTGTTGATCACCGGCATGGTCTCGGCCTGCCAGTCGGACTGGTAGCAACCCTTGTCCGGCGCAGCACCTTGAGTCTCGGGCGCCGCCTTGGGCGCACTGCCGCAGCCGGCCAACAGGCCTGCGGCAATCACCAGCGCGAATGGCTTGATCATGGGAATGCTCCTTTTCCAGACCCTGGGTCTCAGCCCTTGGCTCGACTTTCCAGCACTTCAACGGCTGGCAGGACCTTGCCTTCGACAAACTCAAGGAACGCGCCACCACCGGTAGAAATGTAGGAGATCTGCTCAGCTACGCCATATTTATCGATGGCCGCCAGGGTGTCGCCACCGCCGGCAATCGAGAATGCCGAGCTTTCGGCAATCGCCTTGGCCAGCACTTTGGTGCCATTGCCGAACTGGTCGAACTCAAACACACCAACCGGGCCGTTCCACAGAATGGTCTGGGAGGCTTTCAGCAGTTCAGCGAAGTTCGCGGCAGTTTGCGGGCCGATATCCAGGATCATGTCGTCAGCCGCCACGTCTGCGATCAGCTTGACGGTGGCTTCGGCGCTTTCGGCGAATTCCTTGGCCACTACCACGTCCACTGGCAGTGGCACGCTGACCTTGGCCGCGATGGCACGGGCGGTGTCCAGCAGGTCCGGCTCGTACAGGGACTTGCCTACCGGATGGCCAGCAGCGGCCAGGAAGGTGTTGGCAATGCCGCCGCCAACGATCAGTTGGTTGCAGATCTGGCTCAGGCTGTTGAGCACGTCCAGCTTGGTCGACACCTTGGAGCCGGCCACGATGGCGGCCATTGGTTGGGCCGGTGCGCCCAGGGCCTTGCCCAGTGCGTCCAACTCGGCAGCCAGCAACGGGCCAGCAGCGGCCACTTTGGCGAACTTGGCCACGCCATGGGTCGAACCCTCGGCGCGGTGAGCGGTGCCGAAAGCGTCCATCACAAACACGTCGCACAACGCCGCATATTGCTGGGCCAGTTCGTCGCTGTTCTTTTTCTCGCCCTTGTTGAAGCGCACGTTCTCGAACAACACGATGTCGCCGGCCTTAACCTCGACGCCGCCCAGGTAATCAGCCACCAAAGGCACTTCGCGGCCCAGGGCCTTGCTCAGGTAGTCGGCTACAGGCTTGAGGCTGTTTTCGGCAGAGAACTCACCTTCGGTCGGACGACCCAGGTGGGAGCAGACCATCACGGCCGCGCCTTTTTCCAGGGCCAGCTTGATGGTCGGCAGCGAGGCCAGGATTCGCGCATCGCTGGTGACAACACCGTCCTTGACTGGGACGTTGAGGTCTTCGCGGATCAGTACGCGCTTACCTTGCAGATCGAGGTCGGTCATCTTCAACACGGTCATGGGTCGCAGTTCCTGAATTACTGTTGAGGTTGTTTAGTGGCGATGTGCAGATAGTGCTCTGCTACGTCGAGCATGCGGTTGGCAAAGCCCCATTCGTTGTCGAACCAGGCCAGGATATTCACCAGCCTGGGGCCGGAAACGCGGGTCTGGCTGGCATCGACAATCGCCGAATGCGGGTCATGGTTGAAATCACAACTGGCGTGCGGCAGTTCGGTGTAGGCCAACAGCCCCTTGAGCGGGCCGCTGGTAGCGGCCTCGCGCAGGATCCGGTTGACCTCGCCAGCGTCGGTATCACTGACGGTCTGCATCGTGATATCCAGGCACGACACGTTCACCGTCGGCACGCGCACTGCTTTGGCCTGGATTCGCCCGGCAAGTTCCGGCAGCAGGCGTTCAATACCCCGCGCCAGGCCGGTGGACACCGGGATCACGGACTGGAATGCCGAACGGGTGCGGCGCAGGTCTTCATGGTGGTAGGCGTCGATCACCGGCTGGTCGTTCATCGCCGAGTGAATGGTGGTGATCGACACATATTCCAGGCCAATCGCCTGGTCCAGCAGGCGCAACAACGGCACACCGCAGTTGGTGGTGCAGGAGGCGTTGGACACCAGCAACTCGTCACCACTCAGGCAGTCCTGGTTGACGCCGTAGACGATGGTGGCGTCAACATCCGCCTCACTGGCCATCGGCTGGGAAAACAGCACGCGCGGGGCGCCGGCATCGAGGAAACGCTGGCCATCGGCACGGGTGTGATAGACACCGGAGCATTCCAGCACCAGATCGATGCCCAGTGCTTTCCAGTCGATGCCTTCGGGGGTAGCACTGCGCAAGACCTTCACGCAGCTGCCATTGATATGCAGACAATCGCCGTCGACCCGCACTTCGCCGGGGAACCGGCCGTGGGTGGAGTCAAAGCGTGTCAGGTATTCGATGCTGGCCATATCAGCCAGATCGTTGATCGCAACAATTTCAAACCCGGCCGCCGCCCCTCGCTCGAACAGAGCACGCAAGACGCAACGACCAATGCGGCCGTAGCCGTTGAGTGCAACTTTGTAGGGACGCGGTTGAGGCATGGGGTTCTCGATTACCTGGGGTGATGCGGTGAATGTACCGCCGCCTTCGCGAGCAAGCCCGCTCCCACAGTTGAAATGCATTCCAAATGTGGGAGCGGGCTTGCTCGCGAAGGCGTCAGTACAACCACCCCACTCTACAGCCTTAGTCTTCCAGCAGCTCTTCAGCCTGACCCAGGATGTTTTCCAGGGTAAAACCGAACTCTTCGAACAACGCTGGCGCCGGCGCCGACTCACCGTAGGTGGTCATGCCGATCACACGGCCTTCCAGGCCCACGTACTTGTACCAGTAGTCGGCGTGAGCCGCTTCGATGGCGATACGCGCGCTGACCTGCAACGGCAGGACCGATTGCTTGTAGTCGGCGTCCTGGGCTTCGAACACGCTGGTGCACGGCATGGACACAACGCGCACGTTACGGCCTTGGGCAGTCAGTTTGTCGTAGGCCTGAACGGTCAGGCCCACTTCGGAACCGGTGGAGATCAGGATCAGCTCCGGCTCGCCGATGCAGTCCTTGAGCACGTAGCCGCCACGGCTGATGTCGGCGATCTGCGCGTCGGTACGCACCTGATGCTGCAGGTTCTGACGGGAGAAGATCAGCGCCGAAGGGCCATCCTTGCGCTCGATGGCGTGCTTCCAGGCCACGGCCGATTCGACCGCGTCCGATGGGCGCCAGCAATCCAGGTTCGGCGTGGTACGCAGGCTGGTCAGTTGCTCAACCGGCTGGTGCGTCGGGCCGTCTTCGCCCAGACCGATGGAGTCGTGGGTGTAGACATGGATCACACGCTTCTTCATCAGCGCAGCCATACGCACGGCATTGCGCGCATATTCCATGAACATCAGGAAGGTCGCGCCGTAAGGCACCAGGCCGCCGTGCAGGGCAACGCCGTTCATGATGGCGCTCATGCCGAACTCGCGCACGCCGTAGTACATGTAGTTGCCGCTGGCGTCTTCAGCCGAGACACCCTTGCAACCTTTCCACAGGGTCAGGTTGGAACCGGCCAGGTCAGCCGAACCGCCGAGGATCTCAGGCAGCAGCGGGCCAAAGGCGTTCAGGGCGTTCTGGCTGGCTTTACGGCTGGCGATGGTCTCGCCCTTGGCCGCGACTTCGGCGATGTAGGCCGAGGCTTTTTCCGAGAAGTCGGCAGGCAGGTCACCGGCCAGGCGGCGTACCAGTTCGTTGGCAAGCTGTGGGAACTCGGCGGAGTAGGCAGCAAAACGCTGGTCCCACTCGGCTTCGGCCGCGCGGCCGGCTTCCTTGGCGTCCCACTCGGCGTAGATATCAGCCGGGATTTCGAACGGGCCATGGTTCCACTTCAGCGCTTCGCGGGTCAGGGCGATTTCCGCGTCACCCAGTGGGGCACCGTGGCAGTCTTCCTTGCCTTGCTTGTTCGGCGAACCGAAGCCGATGGTGGTCTTGCAGCAGATCAGGGTCGGCTGCTCGCTCTTACCCGCGGTGTCGATGGCGGTCTTGATCTCTTCCGGATCGTGGCCGTCGACGTTGCGGATTACCTGCCAGTTGTAGGCTTCGAAACGCTTTGGCGTGTCGTCGGTGAACCAGCCTTCGACTTCGCCGTCGATGGAGATGCCGTTGTCATCGTAGAAGGCAATCAGCTTGCCCAGGCCCAGGGTGCCGGCCAGGGAAGCGACTTCGTGGGAAATGCCTTCCATCATGCAGCCATCACCCAGGAACACGTAGGTGTGGTGGTCGACAACGTTGTGGCCAGGACGGTTGAACTGCGCGCCCAGGACTTTTTCTGCCAGCGCGAAGCCAACAGCGTTGGCCAGGCCCTGGCCCAGGGGACCGGTGGTGGTCTCAACGCCTGGGGTGTAGCCGAATTCCGGGTGGCCCGGGGTGCGGCTGTGCAGCTGACGGAAGCTCTTGAGGTCGTCGATGGTGACGTCATAGCCCGTCAGGTGCAGCAACGAATAGATCAACATCGAGCCATGGCCGTTGGACAGCACGAAGCGGTCACGGTCGGCGAACGATGGATTGCTCGGGTTGTGTTTCAGGTAGTCACGCCAAAGTACCTCGGCGATATCCGCCATGCCCATCGGGGCACCGGGATGGCCGCTGTTGGCTTTTTGCACGGCATCCATGCTGAGGGCACGAATGGCGTTGGCACGCTCACGACGGCTGGGCATCGCTGATCTCCTGGGGTTTGTAAAAGAAACGGAAAAAAGGATCGGCATTTTCCCTCAGCCAAGGCCTCAGGGGCAATGACAGATACCGACTTATGTAGGTTTTTCCTGTGGTTTGGACTGCATTGACGGCAAGAACACTTCCCGCCGTTCGTCTAAAGGTTATAGCGCCTGCTTATAACCACCGATTATCGACCAATATCAAAACTTTTTGATATTGGCCTTGCGAGGATTTCACCTCATCACTAGACTGCTGGCCTTATGAACTTACCTGCGCCTTCCATTCGCCCCGACGACTGCGATGAGCTGGCGGCCCTGTGCAAGGCCGGCGGTGATCCGCTGCGCCTGAATGTACTGCGCGCCCTGGCCAACGACTCGTTTGGCGTGCTGGAACTGGCGCGGATCTTTGCCATTGGCCAATCCGGCATGAGCCACCACTTGAAAGTGCTGGCCCAGGCCGATCTGGTGGCTACGCGCCGTGAAGGCAATGCGATTTTTTATCGCCGCGCCCTGCCCCACACCGAGTTGCTGGGTGGCAAGCTGCATGCTGCGCTGCTGGAAGAGGTGGATAACCTGGCCCTGCCGGCTGACGTGCAGTCGCGCATCGCCCAGGTCCACGGGCAACGCGCCGCTGCCAGCCAGGATTTTTTCTCACGGGTGGCGGACAAGTTTCGCGCCCAGCAGGACCTGATTGCCGGGTTGGCGCAATACCGCGAAAGCGTGTTGGCGCTGCTCGACAAACTGGGCTTCGACGCAGGCGCCACGGCGCTGGAAGTCGGCCCGGGCGACGGTGGGTTCCTGCCGGAGCTGGCATGTCGCTTTCACCAAGTCACGGCGCTGGACAACAGCCCGGCCATGCTGGAACTGGCACGCCAGCTCTGCGAGCGCGAACACTTGGGCAACGTCAGCCTGCGACTGGCCGATGCCTTGGATGATGTAGGGCTGCAAGCCGATTGCGTGGTGCTGAACATGGTCCTGCACCATTTCGCTGCCCCGGCCGATGCCCTCAAGCAAATGGCCGGTTTGCTGCAACCGGGCGGCAGTCTGTTGGTCACCGATTTATGCAGCCACAACCAGAGTTGGGCCAGGGAGGCCTGCGGTGATCTATGGTTGGGGTTTGAACAGGACGATCTGGCCCGTTGGGCCACCGCTGCGGGACTCGTTCCCGGGGAAAGCCTCTATGTAGGCTTACGTAATGGTTTCCAGATTCAGGTCCGCCACTTTCAGCGGCCATCTGGCGACACTCACCATCGGTAAATATCAGGAAAACATCGAGATGAGCGAATATTCCCTTTTCACCTCCGAGTCCGTGTCTGAAGGGCATCCGGACAAAATCGCCGACCAGATTTCTGATGCGGTGCTGGACGCCATCATTGCTGAAGACAAGTTCGCCCGCGTGGCGTGCGAGACGCTGGTGAAAACGGGCGTAGCAATCATCGCCGGTGAAGTCACCACCTCGGCCTGGGTCGACCTGGAGCAGATCGTCCGTGACGTGATTACCGATATCGGCTACACCAGCTCCGACGTCGGCTTCGACGGCGCGACCTGCGGCGTGATGAACATCATCGGCAAGCAGTCGCCTGACATCAACCAGGGTGTCGACCGTGCCAAGCCGGAAGATCAGGGCGCTGGCGACCAGGGCCTGATGTTCGGCTACGCCAGCAACGAAACCGACGTGCTGATGCCGGCGCCGATCACCTTCTCCCACCAACTGGTCAAGCGCCAGGCCGAAGCCCGCAAGTCCGGCCTGCTGCCCTGGCTGCGCCCGGACGCCAAGTCCCAAGTGACCTGCCGTTACGAAGGCGGCAAAGTGGTGGGTATCGACGCCGTGGTGCTGTCGACCCAGCACAACCCGGAAGTCTCCTACAAAGACCTGCGCGAAGGCGTGATGGAGCTGATCGTCAAGCACGTGCTGCCTGCCGAACTGCTGACCAAGGACACCCAGTTCCACATCAACCCGACCGGCCAGTTCATCATTGGTGGCCCAGTGGGCGACTGCGGTCTGACCGGGCGCAAGATCATCGTCGACAGCTACGGCGGCATGGCCCGTCACGGCGGCGGCGCATTCTCCGGCAAGGATCCCTCCAAGGTTGACCGCTCGGCGGCCTACGCGGGTCGTTATGTGGCCAAGAACATCGTCGCGGCCGGCCTGGCCGAGCGTTGCGAAATTCAGGTTTCCTACGCCATTGGTGTGGCCCAGCCTACGTCGATCTCGCTGAATACCTTCGGTACCGGCAAGATCAGCGACGACAAGATCGTCAAGCTGGTGCGTGAGATCTTCGACCTGCGTCCGTACGCAATCACCACCATGCTCGACCTGCTGCACCCGATGTACCAGGAAACCGCGGCCTACGGCCACTTCGGCCGCACCCCTGAACAGAAGACTGTCGGCGACGACACCTTCACCACGTTCACCTGGGAGAAAACCGACCGCGCTGACGACCTGCGGACCGCCGCCGGCCTGTAATCGCT
Organism: Pseudomonas sp. 25 R 14; assembly: GCF_900004755.1. Lineage (NCBI taxonomy): Bacteria > Pseudomonadati > Pseudomonadota > Gammaproteobacteria > Pseudomonadales > Pseudomonadaceae > Pseudomonas > Pseudomonas sp. 25 R 14. Next base: position 189,735 of record NZ_CVTS01000028.1, read on the forward strand.
GCACGCAACACCCAAAGCCCTGCCCGGTTCGCCCGGCAGGGCTTTTTATTGCCTTAATTGTAGGAGCGAGCTCACATTAATTGGATCCAACCCTTGCAGGCCAAATGATGGCCCACTAGAATCCGCCCCCTCCCGAGCCCTTAACCACATTGGATACTGCACTGCGCCTGCTCGGGATTGCCAAGTGCGCAGGCAATCGAACATTGAGGTTTTTCATGCGTATTGCCACTTTCGCCCCTGCCGCCATTCTGCTCAGCCTGTTCGTCCTGCCAGCACACGCTGCTGACCTGAGCGGCCTGACCGGCGCCCTGACCTCCCAACTGGGCGGCGCGTCCGGCAACTGCGAAAAACAGAGCCAGGAACTGCAAGCCAAGGTCGATGCCGCCAAAGCCAATGGCGAAGACCTGAAAGTGAAGGCCATGCAGGCCGCACTGGATCAGGTAAACAAAGGTTGCAAAAAAGTCGGCGAGTCCCAAGGCAAGCTTGACGAAGCCTCGCAAAAGCAGCAGGCCAAGGCTGATAGCAACGACACCGTGAAAGCCCTGGGCGGTCTGTTCAAGTAAGCAGAAACACCCGGTAAAAAGCCTCGCGCCTGCGGGCTTTTTTATGGGCGTTTGCTTGCTTTAGGCTGGGCGCCCCTTCAGAGCAAGGATGCTCATGATGACGCCACGCCTGCTGACCTACCTGCTGTTGATGCTCTTCCCTATCGTCACTTGGGCGCAGGGCTGCCCGGACTGGCCAGCCGACAAGGCCAAAGACGAAATAAACACCCTGCAACGGCAAATCGGCCTGTGGGACGACAGCTACCACCGGCTCGGCCAATCCCTGATCAGCGACGAACTCTACGACCAGGCCCGCATGCGCCTGGAGCAATGGCGGGGTTGCTTTGCACAGGTGCCGTCACCTGCCGACAACCCCTTGTCCAGTTCGCGGGGCACCATCGCCCATCCCGTCCCGCACACCGGTCTTGAAAAACTGCTCAACGACCGCGCCGTGGAAGACTGGATCCGTACACGCAGCGACCTGTGGATACAACCCAAGATCGATGGCGTGGCCGTTACCCTGGTCTATCGTGCGGGCCGCCTGACTCAGGTCATCAGCCGCGGTGATGGCCTGCTGGGCCAGGACTGGACCGCCTCGGCCCGCAGGATTCCCGGTATCGTGCAACGGCTGCCCGAGGCCATCGACCTGCTCTTGCAGGGTGAACTGTATTGGCGCCTCGACGCACACATACAAGGGGAGACGGGCGGCATGAATGCCCGCAGCAAAATCTCCGGGCTGATGAACCGCCAACAACTCAGTGACGCCGACGCCGCCGGTATCGGCTTGTTTGTCTGGGCCTGGCCGCAAGGGCCGGCAGACCTCAAGCAGCAACTGGATAACCTCGCGCGCTGGGGGTTTATCGACAGCCAGCGCTACAGCCAGCCCATCGAGAACTTCGAACAAGCCCGGCACTGGCGCGCCTTCTGGCATGGTCAGCCATTGCCATTCGCCACCGATGGCGTAGTGCTGCACCAAAGCCAGCGCGCCCCGGCACAGCGCTGGCAGCCGAGCACACCGTACTGGGCCGTCGCCTGGAAATATCCGGCCGTCAAAGCCTTGGCCCATGTGCGCCAGGTCCGCTTCAAGATTGGCCGCACCGGCCGTATCACACCGATCCTGGAACTCGACCCGGTGTTGCTTGATGACCGACAGATCAAGCGCGTCAGTGTCGGCTCCCTGAAGCGCTGGCAGGCACTGGATATCCGCCCTGGAGACCAGGTATCCATCAGCCTTGCTGGCCAGGTGATCCCAAGGCTCGACCAGGTCATCCTGCGCAGCCACCCCCGTGTTGATGTCACGGTACCTGTCGCGAGCGATTTCCATCACCTGAGCTGCTGGCAACTGGCCCCAGGCTGCGAAGAACAGTTACTCGCCCGCTTGACCTGGCTCAGTGGCAAGCAGGGCCTGGACCTGCCACACATTGGCCGCGAGACCTGGAGCAACTTGATCCAGGCCGGCCAAATCAGTGGTTTAGTGGATTGGTTGAACCTTGATGAGACAGAGCTTGCTACCATTGACGGATTCGGCGACCGCAGCAGTGCGCGCCTACAGGCCAGCTTGCGCACTGCGCGCCAGCGACCGTTTGCTCAATGGTTGAAGGCCCTGGGTGTACCACCTAGCGCACGCAATAACCTGGCAGGCGACTGGCAGGCCCTGGCCGCCCGAGACGCGCAAGCGTGGCAGGCCGAAGCGGGAATCGGTCCGGGACGTGCAGCACAATTGAGTGCCTTTTTTCACGACCCTCAGGTGCTGGCCATGAGTGAAACGCTACGGGCTGCCGGGATCGACGGCTTTTAGTCCCGGGCCAACTACATTAACCGGTGCCAGCAGAAATCATCCTGCCCACCTGACAACGATCTTGTTTATTTTGGAGTTTCCATGAAGTTTCTTGCACCGCTTGCCCTGTTGACCATCACCAGCGTCCTGAGCACGCCATTGCTGGCTGCCGAGACAGCCCCGCAACTGACCGGTTGCGCCGCCAAGCGCCAGGCCATCAGCCTGCAAATCGAACAGGCCAAGGCCCACGGCAACAGTGAGCAACAAGCCGGCCTGGAAAAGGCCTTGAGCGAAGTCACCGCCCACTGCACCGACGCCTCCCTGAAAAAGGAACGCGAAAACAAGGTGCTGGATGCCAAGCACGAAGTCAGCCGCCGTCAGGCCGACCTCGACAAGGCCATGAAAAAGGGCGACTCCGAGAAGATCAACAAGCGTAAGGATAAGCTCGCCGAGTCGCGCAAAGAGTTGCAGGAAGCCCTCGACGATCTGGACAAGTAAGACGCATACAGCCTTCTTGGCCGATCCGTCTCAATGGTCGCGAAACTGCTTATGACAGGCGCTGCAGGCATCTTCGACTTTCTGCACGGCCGGCCCCAGGTTACTGGCCTTGTAAGGCTGCACCTGGCTGGCGATCACCAATTCACCGGTGGCCTCCTCAAGGTTGCGCGCCAGTTCCTGGAACTGGGCCTGTTTCTGCCATACATCGTCCTTGGCACTGGTGTGATCTTCTTCGCGCACCGTTGGAAAGTGCTTCCACGGCTCATGGGACAGGGCGTCAAGCTTGACGGCGCCCTCGGCAAATTTCGCCCCGTCGAACGGGATACGGCCACGCAGCATGCCACCCAGGTCTTCGCCGGTCTTGAGCATCTGCTTGAAGATAGCCTTGCGCTGGCCCAACGGCGAATTTGGGTCAACACCACCGCAGGCGGTCAGCGTCAGGCAGGCCAGCAATACAACAGTCAGTTTTTTAAAAGTCATGGTGGCTCTGGGTCACGGGAAACGGCGGCCAGTATCCTCGCCCCGCCCGCAAAGACCAATAGCCCTATTAATAATATGGATGCTTGCGCCGCGACCGGCTCGGGCAATCGCCTTGGAAATTACTTGCATGAATAACCTCGTCACCCCCTGGAGCCGCCGACTGGTGTGGGCTCTGCCAATGATCGCGCTGCTCGCCGGATGCGACGGCGGCAACACTCCGGCCCCCAAGCCTGCGCCCGAAAAACCTCACGCCGTGGCGACCTATGTCAGCGCTACCTGGGAAGCCCTGCCCGTGGTTTCGGACAGCGACCTGCAAGCCGGTTTCGAGTCCTGGCGCAGTGCCTGCCAACGCCTGAAGAACGATCCGGTATGGGGCACCACCTGCGCTGCAGCGGCCAATGTGCCGGGCAATGCCGGCGACATCCGCGGCTTCCTCAAGCAACAGTTGGACGTCTACGGCCTGCGCTCGGCGGACAATACGCCCAATGGCCTGATCACTGGCTACTACGAACCGGTCTATCCAGGCAGCCTCACCGAAACTAAAACCGCCCATGTCCCCGTGTTTGGGGTGCCGGACGACCTGATCATCGTCAACCTGGAAAGCATCTACCCGGAACTCAAGGGCAAACGCCTGCGTGGGCGCCTGGAAGGCCGGGTACTCAAGCCTTATGACGATGCTGGCACCATCAACCAGCAAGGCTCCAGCGCCAAGCCGATTGCCTGGCTGACCCACCCGATGGACCTGCAATTCCTGCAAATCCAGGGTTCTGGCCGCATCCAGCTGGCTGATGGTCGCCAATTGCGCGTGGGCTACGCCGACCAGAACGGTTTCCCCTATCGCCCTATCGGCCGCTGGCTGGTGGAGCAAGGCGAGCTGAAGAAAGAAGAAGTCAGCATGGGCGCAATCAGTGCCTGGGCCAAGGCGCACCCGGAACGCATCCCCGAGTTGCTGGCGAGCAACCCCAGCTACGTCTTTTTCAGCACCCGGCCCGACAGCAATGAAGGCCCGCGTGGCTCGCTGAACGTGCCGCTGACCGCAGGCTACAGCGTGGCGGTGGACCGCAAGGTCATCCCGCTGGGCAGCCTGTTGTGGCTGTCGACAACCCGGCCCGACGGCTCGCCGGTGGTACGACCGGTAGCGGCCCAGGACACGGGGGGTGCAATTGTCGGTGAGGTACGTGCGGACCTGTTCTGGGGCACGGGTGATGCCGCAGGCGAACTGGCCGGGAATATGAAGCAACAGGGCCAGATCTGGATGCTGTGGCCCAAGGGCGCAGCGCTACCCAAAGTGCCGGACGCCCCGACAGGAAGCTGAGGATCGAATGTGGGAGCGAGCAAGCCCGCTCCCACACTGGATCTGCGGTGGACCTTACATCGAGACGAAGAAGAAGCTCGCAATCAACGCCATGCCCACGAACCACACCAGCGAGCGCAAGATCGCCCAGTCCGCCAGGTAGCAGATGATGAAAAGCAGGCGGCTGGTGATAAACAGCACCGCCAGTACGTTGATGGTCACCAGTTCCGCATTGCCTGCCATGTGGGCAATGATCACCGCGGCGGCAAACGCCGGGGTCACTTCAAAGCTGTTGAGCTGCGCGCTATGGGCACGCTTGGCAAAGCCTTCCAGGGTTTCCAGGAAGGCCCGGGGGTCATGGTTCTGCCGGGGCCCGAATTTGCCGCCACTGAATTTGGCCACGCCAGTACACAGGTACGGCAGAAAAATTGCGATCAACACACACCAGAAAGCGACAGTCATCACTCATTCCTTTTTTAGTTTTATCCGCTGGTTAGAGTTTCATCACGAGCATGCCGATCAACACCAACCCACAGGCTAAGAGCCGGGAGCGGCCGAAAGGTTCTTTCAGGTAACGCATGCCGAACAACACCACCAGGATCACGCTGACTTCCCGCAGCGCGGCGGCCTCGGCAATCGAGCCCAACTGCATGGCCCAAAGCACCAGAGCGTAGCTCAACAACACGCACAATCCCACGCTCAGCCCCAATCGCCACTGGGTTCGCCAGAACAGGCTGAACGCGGCACGTTTGCGCACCATGGCCAACAGCGGAAAGGGCCAGGCGCTGAGCAGTGTCAGCCAGACCAGGTAATCCAACGGGTGCGACCAGCGCCGCAGCGCCTGCCCGTCGAGAAAGGTATAGCAGCCGATGCACAGGCCGATCAGCGCCACCACCGGCAACATCGACCAGGGCAACCGATCCCCACCACCGCCCTGCCACAACAGGCACAGCATGCCGAACGGGATCAGCAGGATGCCGACAATCTGCTGGGTACTGAGCACTTCCCCGGCAAACACCAGGGTCAGCGCCAGCACCACCAGCGGTGATAAACCACGCATCAACGGGTACACCAGCCCCAGGTCACCGACGCGATAGGCCTGGATCAACAGGTAACGGTAGAGCAACTCGAACAAGGCCGAAGCGATGATCCACGGCCAGATTTCCAGGGGCGGCAGCGACACAAACCCCACCGCCAGCAGAACAAACAACAGCGCAACACTGTCCATGCAGGCGATCACCAACAGGCGTTCGCCGCTGAATTTGATCAAGGTGTTCCACGTCGCATGCAACAACGCCGCTACCAGGACAAGGGCTGTTGCAAGCAATGGAACCTCCTATAAGTGATTCGTGATGTGTCAGCCCATATTTATACCAAATACCGCGCTGGCGCACCCTCTACACCCTGGCGTCACTGATCCTTGTCGATCGGCTGCGGATGCCTGGGATCCGCAGCCTTTTTGCCCGGCAAGCTGCTTTCGCTGCGAATCTGCGCATGGCTGATCAGCGCGAAGATAAAACTGCCACCGATGATATTGCCGGCCAGGGTCGGGCCGGCGAATACCAGCCAGAAGTCCTTCCACGGCAGCTCGCCGGCAAATACCAGGTAGGACACCTCCGCCGAGCCGACCACAATGTGGGTAAAGTCGCCCAGCGCCATCAGGTAGGTGATCAGGATAATGATCCACATCTTGGCGCTTTCCATGGACGGGATCATCCACACCATGGTGGCGATCATCCAACCGGAGACGATGCCTTTGGCGAACATCTGGCCGGTGTCGTTCTCCATGACCTTGCGCCCGATGTCGAGAAAGGCCAGGTCGGTCTTGGCATCAAAAATCGGCAAGTGCAACATCACATAGGCCACCAGCAAGGTGCCGCAGAGGTTGCCCACCAGCACCACCGTCCACAACCGCAACAAGCGCCCGGCATTGCCCAGAGTCGGTTTGCTCATCACCGGCAGCACGGCGGTCAGGGTGTTTTCGGTGAACAGTTGCTGGCGCGCGAGAATCACCGCGAGAAAGCCTGCGCAGTAGCCAAGGCTGGCAATCACCTTGAAGCCCTCGCCGTCCGGCAGACGTGAGTTGAGCAACCCCATGGCCATCAAGGACAGGCCCATGGTCAAGCCGGCCGCCAGCGCCGACCACCACAACGCCGCTACGCTGCGCTCCAGCTCCTGGTCGCCCTGGGTGCGAATGATTTCATGCAGCACCGCCGCCCTGGGTGGCTGGTTCTTGTCCACGTCCTGCTGCTCTTCCTGCGACAGGTTGGGGGTCTTGCCGTCTTTTTGCGTGGCCATGGGCGTACCTGAACGAGGGGGCGATTTCAGGTACGACCAGTGCGCCCTCAAGAGCGTTCAATGACCACCGCTACACGGCGGATCGTTACTCGCTGTCGTCCTGAAACTGATCCTTCACGTACTTGATCTCGGTACGACCATGGGGCGCCGGCAGGCCGTCCTCGCCGAGGTTGACGAAGACCATTTTTTCCACGGTCAGGATGCTCTTGCGCGTGATCTTGTTGCGCACTTCACAGGTCAAGGTGATGGAGGTGCGGCCAAACTCGGTAGCGGTGATGCCCAGCTCGATGATGTCGCCCTGGCGCGAAGCGCTGACAAAGTTGATCTCGGAGATGTACTTGGTCACCACCCGCTGGTTGCCCAGCTGGACAATCGCATAGATCGCCGCTTCTTCGTCGATCCAGCGCAACAGGCTGCCACCGAACAGGGTGCCGTTGGGGTTGAGGTCTTCGGGTTTTACCCATTTGCGGGTGTGGAAGTTCATGTTCACTCCAAAGCGTCTTGCGAAATGATGGGCAACATCATGGCAGAGCGTCGGCCCAAGCTCTATGAGGCATTGCCTATCAGTGTCATGAGCGATCTTCATGGCGCCGACAGAAAGGCTTGGGAAGTCGGGCGCAGGCGGCTATAATCGCCACCGTTTCAAAACGGTCATCTGCGATTGATACCGTTCTCCCGCCACCTGTCCGAGGGGCGCTGCAGCAGGCCCCGGCCTGTCAGGCTCGGATGGGGCGTTGCCCAGCCGGGTTGTCCTGGTTGGATACTAAACGCACAACGGCGCCCATTCGCACACTACGAATGGAGGCTCTTCATGAGCGCTGTCAACACGCCTGCAGGTTTTACCGACTACAAAGTCGCCGACATGTCCCTCGCTGCCTGGGGCCGTCGCGAAACCTTTATCGCCGAATCCGAAATGCCAGCCCTGATGGGCCTGCGTCGCAAGTACGCCGCTGAACAGCCGCTCAAGGGCGCGAAGATTCTCGGCTGCATCCACATGACCATCCAGACTGCCGTGCTGATCGAAACCCTGGTTGCCCTGGGTGCCGAAGTGCGTTGGTCGTCCTGCAACATCTTCTCGACTCAAGACCAGGCCGCGGCGGCTATCGCTGCTGCCGGCATCCCGGTCTTCGCCTGGAAAGGCGAGACCGAAGAAGAGTACGAGTGGTGCCTGGAGCAAACCATCCTGAAAGATGGCGCGCCTTGGGATGCCAACATGATCCTCGACGACGGCGGCGACCTGACCGAGCTGCTGCACAAGAAATACCCGGCCATCCTGGACCGCGTCCACGGCGTGACCGAAGAAACCACCACCGGCGTACACCGTCTGCTGGACATGCTGGCCAAGGGCGAGCTGAAAATCCCGGCCATCAACGTCAACGACTCGGTGACCAAGAGCAAGAACGACAACAAGTACGGCTGCCGTCACAGCCTCAACGATGCGATCAAGCGCGGCACCGACCACCTGCTGTCGGGCAAGCAAGCCCTGGTGATCGGCTACGGTGACGTGGGCAAGGGTTCGTCCCAGTCCCTGCGTCAGGAAGGCATGATCGTCAAGGTTTCCGAAGTTGACCCGATCTGCGCCATGCAAGCCTGCATGGACGGTTTCGAAGTGGTTTCGCCGTTCATCGACGGCCAGAACGACGGCACCGAAGCCAGCATCGACAAGGCCCTGCTGGGCAAGATCGACCTGATCGTGACCACCACCGGTAACGTGAATGTGTGCGATGCCAACATGCTCAAGGCCCTGAAAAAGCGCGCCGTGGTATGCAACATCGGTCACTTCGACAACGAAATCGACACCGCTTTCATGCGCAAGAACTGGGCATGGGAAGAAGTGAAGCCTCAGGTGCACAAGGTTCACCGTACCGGTGCCGGTGATTTCGACCCGCAGAACGACGACTACCTGATCCTGCTGGCCGAAGGCCGCCTGGTGAACCTGGGCAACGCCACGGGCCACCCAAGCCGCATCATGGATGGCTCGTTCGCCAACCAGGTACTGGCGCAGATCTTCCTGTTCGGCCAGAAATACGCCGACCTGTCGCCCGCCCAGAAAGCCGAGCGCCTGACCGTGGAAGTACTGCCGAAGAAACTCGACGAAGAAGTGGCCCTGGAAATGGTCCGCGGCTTCGGCGGCGTCGTGACTCAACTGACCAAGACCCAGGCCGACTACATCGGCGTGACGGTTGAAGGTCCGTTCAAGCCGCACGCCTACCGCTACTGATCGGCCCTGCTGGCGCCGGCTCTTCTGTGGGAGCCGGGCTTGCCCGCGATGCAGGCACCTCGGTATTTGAGCAATACCGTGGTGACACTATCGCAGGCAAGCCAGCTCCCACAGAAAGCCCGGCACCCGCTTCGATTGTGTATGCCTTCCAGGCCTTCGAGTTTCCAAGGGTATTACCATGTCCCAAGACCGTCGCTACAGCTTCGAGTTCTTCCCGACCAAGACCGATGCTGGGCATGAAAAACTAATGGCGACTGCTAAGCAGTTGGCCAGCTACAACCCCGATTTTTTCTCCTGCACCTACGGCGCAGGCGGCTCGACCCGCGATCGCACGATCAACACCGTGCTGCAGCTGGAAAGCGAAGTCAAAGTGCCTGCCGCTCCGCACCTGTCGTGCGTGGGCGACAGCAAGGACGACCTGCGCGGCCTGCTGACCCAATACAAGGCCGCCGGCATCAAGCGCATTGTCGCCCTGCGCGGTGATCTGCCGTCCGGCATGGGTATCGCCAGCGGCGAGCTGCGTTACGCCAACGACCTGGTGAGCTTCATTCGGGAAGAGACCGGTGACCACTTCCACATCGAAGTGGCCGCTTACCCGGAAATGCATCCTCAGGCCCGCAACTTCGAAGACGATCTCCACAACTTCGTACGCAAAGCCAATGCCGGCGCCAACAGTGCGATCACCCAGTACTTCTTCAACGCCGACAGCTACTTCTACTTCGTCGAGCGCGTGCAGGCCCTGGGCGTGAATATCCCGATCGTGCCGGGCATCATGCCGATCACCAACTACAGCAAGCTGGCGCGCTTCTCTGACGCTTGCGGTGCAGAAATCCCGCGTTGGGTGCGCAAGCAACTGGAAGCTTATGGCGATGACGTCAAAAGCATCCAGGCCTTCGGCGAGCAGGTCATCAGTGAAATGTGCGAGACCCTGCTGCAAGGTGGCGCACCCGGGCTGCACTTCTACACCCTGAACCAGGCTGACCCGAGCCTGGCGATCTGGAACAACCTCAAGCTGCCACGCTGAGGCTGCCCTGTGTACTGCCGGCCCGGAATCCTTGCGGGTCGGCAGCACAATAAAAGTTCAGGTTTGCTGCCTGAAGATCCCCGATCCAGAGCTTCTCTTTAACCTGAGACAGTCGTAACCTCAGGGTATGCCCGTCATTCTCCAGTTGTTGACCGCCGTTCTTTTTACTTGCCTGAGCCTGACCGCCCACGGCGAGAAATTGCGCATTGTCACCGAACCCTGGGCGCCTTACGTCTACGAAGAAAACGGCCAGATGCGCGGGCTCGACTACGAGACCACGGTCATCGTGTTCCAGCGCCTGGGGATCGAGGTGCAATGGCAGTTCCTGCCCTGGAAGCGTTGCCTGGCCATGCTCGACCAGGGCCTGGCCGATGGCGCGCTGGATATCTTTCACAGCCATGAGCGGGACGCAGCGCTGCTTTACCCCAGCGAACCGCTGTCCCAGGTTGAGTTTGTGATGTTCTACGCCAATCAGCGCCCACATCCGTTCCAGACCCTGGATGACCTCAAGGGGCTGACCATCGGCACCTCGCCGGGCTACCTGTATGGCCGCGAATTCAGCGAGTCCTCGGGATTCACCCGTGAGCCGGCCCCCAGCCATGAAGCCAACTTCGGTAAATTGGCCCGTGGTCGGATTGACCTGGTGATCACCGACCGCCGGGTCGGCCAACATGTGCTCAAGGCGTTGGGCCTGGAAAACCAGGTTACCCAGGCGCCGCCGGTGATCAGCAGCCAGAAGCAATTCCTCGCCGTACGCCGTGGCGCAGGCATGGACTTGCTGGTCCAGCGCTTTGCCGCCGAACTCAAGCGCTTCAAGCAAGAGCCCGCCTACGCGGCCTTGAGCGCAAAATATGCCGGTTCACACGCACAAATAGCTCCGTCAGCACGGCTGGACGACACCGTTGAGCAGCAGGAAAGCAGCGCGCAGTGATTGCTCTGTTATACTCCGGCCTTTCCGCCAGGCTTACGCCCGGCCGCTGAGGTCTTGAAAAAGGCACCCAACCCCGCTACAGCGCAGCTTTTCAGCCCGCGCGAGCCGGTGGAGTGCCCGCCAGACGCAGCAGGACCGGACGGGATTGCGCTCCCCTAAGCGCCATTCGCGCCCGGCAAGATTATCCCTTTGGGCCAAGCCCTAACTAAAACAGGATTACTCATGTCCTTTGCTTCCCTCGGTCTCTCCGAGGCTTTAGTCCGCGCCATCGAGGCAGCGGGCTATACCGAGCCTACTCCGGTGCAACAGCGGGCCATTCCCGCCGTGTTGCAAGGTCGCGACCTGATGGTCGCGGCACAGACAGGTACTGGTAAAACCGGTGGCTTCGCCCTCCCGATTCTGGAGCGGTTGTTCCCCAACGGTCACCCGGACAAATCCCAGCGTCACGGCCCGCGCCAACCGCGCGTACTGGTCCTGACCCCCACCCGCGAACTCGCAGCCCAAGTGCATGACAGCTTCAAGCTGTATGCCCGCGACCTGAAGTTCGTCAGCGCCTGCATCTTCGGCGGCGTCGGCATGAACCCACAGGTCCAGGCCATGTCCCGTGGTGTTGACGTGCTGGTCGCCTGCCCTGGTCGTTTGCTCGACCTGTGCGGCCAAGGCAGCGTCGATCTGTCCCACGTGGAAATCCTCGTGCTGGACGAAGCCGACCGCATGCTCGACATGGGCTTTGTCCATGACGTGAAGAAAGTCCTCGCACGCCTGCCGGCCAAGCGTCAGAACCTGCTGTTCTCGGCAACGTTCTCCAATGACATCACCGCCCTGGCCGGCAAGCTGCTGCACAACCCCGAGCGCATCGAAGTCACGCCGCCCAACACCACGGTCGAGCGTATCGAGCAACGGGTGTTCCGCCTGCCAGCCAGCCACAAGCGCTCGCTGTTGGCCCACCTGATCACCGCTGGCGCCTGGGAACAGGTCCTGGTGTTCACCCGTACCAAGCACGGCGCCAACCGCCTGGCCGAGTACCTGGACAAGCACGGCCTGACCGCCGTCGCCATCCACGGCAACAAGAGCCAGAACGCGCGGACCAAGGCCCTGGCCGACTTCAAGGCTGGCTCCGTACGCATCCTGGTTGCCACCGATATCGCCGCCCGCGGCCTGGATATCGACCAACTGCCACACGTGGTCAACTTCGAGCTGCCAAACGTCGATGAAGACTACGTGCACCGTATCGGCCGTACTGGCCGTGCCGGTCGTTCGGGCGAGGCCATTTCCCTGGTCGCGCCGGATGAAGAAAAACTGCTGAAAAGCATCGAGCGCATGACCAAGCAGAAAATCGCCGACGGCGACCTGATGGGCTTCGATTCCAGCACCGTGGAAGCCGAAAAACCGGAAGTGCGCGAGCGTCCGGACGTGCGTAACCCACGCAACCCACGCGGTCCAAAGGGCGATGGCCCGAACGGCGGCGGTGGTGGCGGTGGTCGTCGCGACAAAGGCAAGGACAAGGGCGGCAAGGAAAAAGCGCCAACCAACGGCCGTGGCGAACGCCCAGCCCGTGAGCAGAAGCCCCGCGAAGGTACCCCGGCCCGCGAACAGCGCCAGCCGAGCCAGCCGCCACGTGCTGCCGCTGACCGCGCACCGGACGAGTTCCTCGACGACGATGTGGATAACTTTGGTAACCGCGTTGACTACGTGCCCCAGGCCAAGCCGGCCCAGGGCCGTGGTCGTCGTCCAGGTGCCCCGGCACCGGGTGCTGGCGCCGGTACTCCGCGCACCGGTGCTCAGCCACAGGGTCGCCAGAATGGTCCGCGCAACAACAGCGGTGGCACCACCGGTACGCCACCTGCCAAGCGCAGTGGTCCGCGTAACGGCGCACCGCGTGATGGCCAGGCCCGTCGCGAAGAGTCGCGCAACCGTCGCCCGGCTCGTGATGAGCAGCCGCGCTTGTCAGAGCCGGCTGTGCAGAACCCGCGCGGCGGCCCTGCACCGAAGATCATTCACAAAGAATCGAAAAGTGATCGGATCCTGACACCTGAACAGTTGGATCAACTGCCAGGCCGTCCTCGTGGTGAAAAACCTGCGTTGCTGACTCGCAACCGCTAGGTTGTCAAAAGCATAAAAAACGCCCCGTATCTTGCGATACGGGGCGTTTTTTTATGCCTTCAAACTGTAGGAGCGAGCTTGCTCGCGAAGATCGTCAACGATGACGCAGGCGTCCTGAACGCTCGCGGCGCTCATACGCTCTTCGCGAGCAAGCTCGCTCCTACAGACGAAGGATTACTTCGCTTTTACACCTTCAAAGGTGATGTACAACTCAACTTTGTCGGACTGTGGACCAACGTCCATGCCGTCTTTATGGAACTCTTTGCGGCTGATGCTGGTGGTGCCTTCAAAGCCGGCACGGTAGCCGCCCCATGGATCCTTGCCTTCACCCAGGAAAGTAGCCTTGACCACGATCGGCTTGGTAACGCCGTGGAAAGTCAGGTCACCGGTCACATCGGCGGTCAGCTTGCCATCAGCATTCTTACCGGTTGGCTTGACGCTGGTGGAGACAAACTTGGCGTCAGGGAATTTGCCCGACTCCAGGAAGTCCTTGCTGGTCACGTGCTTGTCACGTTCGGCGTGGTTGGTGAAGATGCTGGCAGTGCGCACATTCACTTCGATCTTGGCATCTTCAGGCTTGGCCGCATCGAAGCTGAACTTGCCGTCCAGATCCTTGAAGGTACCGGTGATGAAGCTGTAGCCCAAGTGGCTGACCTTGACGTCGACGAAGGCGTGCTGGCCTTCCTTGTCGATCACGTAGTCAGCGGCCATCACCGAACCTGCAGACAGCAGAGCAGAACCGATTGCCAGAGCGGCGAGAGTCTTTTTCAACATGCTTTCTATTCCTTGTGAGTCGAGGTTGAACATCAGGCTTTGCGCCCCAGCATACGCACCAGGGTCGCATCACGATCAATAAAGTGGTGTTTCAAGGCCGCCACGCCATGCAGGCCGGCAAACACCACCAGTACCCAGGCCAGGTACAAATGCACCAGGCCAGCTACGTCTGCCTGGTCCGGTAGACCGGAAACCACGGCAGGAATTTCAAACAAACCAAACACCGGGATCCCGACACCGTCTGCGGTGGAAATCAGGTAGCCAGCAATCATCACGGCAAACAGCCCGAGATACAGGAACGCATGGCCAAATGCCGCGCCGATCCGCGTCATGCGGCTATAACTGGCCAACGCTGGCGGCGGCGGGCTGAGCAGACGCCAGACAATACGCACCAACATGACGGCAAACAGCGTGAGGCCAATGCTCTTGTGCAAATCCGGTGCGTCTTTACGCCAGGCGCTGTAATAGTCGAGACCGACCATCCACAGGCCCAACGCGAACAAACCAAACACCACCAGCGCCACGCTCCAGTGAATAACAATGCTGACCCAGCCGTAGCGGGTCGATGAGTTTCGTAGCTGCATTACCCAAATCCCGTAAGAACTGTGCCCAAGACTAGCGATTTATCTATCGATATAAAGCGGAAAATTTTGCTTCGAAAGATCGATTAATCCGATCTTGAGCCTATGAACACTAAATTAACCAGGGATTAAGGACTATTCAGCAGAAACGTGACAGACCGTCCTGCATTTACTGCCAATTCACCGTTCATGGGTTGTGACACAGCCCGCCATTGCATAGGCTTGCGCGATTGTTTTGCCTGCGCAGGCCGTGGCAGCGCTTCGAGGAGACTAAAAGATGGGCTTGAATAACCAGTGGATGCAGCGCGACCTTGCGGTGCTGTGGCATCCCTGCACCCAGATGAAAGACCACCAGCAACTGCCGCTGGTGCCGATCAAGCGCGGTGAAGGCGTATGGCTGGAAGACTTCGAAGGCAAACGCTACCTCGATGCCGTCAGTTCCTGGTGGGTCAACGTATTCGGCCACGCCAACCCGCGCATCAACCAGCGCATCAAGGATCAGGTGGACCAACTGGAGCACGTGATCCTCGCCGGTTTCAGCCACCAGCCGGTGATCGAACTGTCCGAGCGCCTGGTGAAGATCACACCCGAAGGCCTGACCCGGTGTTTCTACGCCGACAATGGCTCGTCGTGCATCGAAGTCGCGCTGAAGATGAGCTTTCACTATTGGCTCAACCGCGGCCAGCCGAACAAAAAGCGCTTCGTCACCCTGACTAACAGCTACCACGGCGAAACCATCGCCGCGATGTCGGTAGGCGATGTGCCATTGTTCACCGAGACCTACAAGGCCTTGCTGCTGGACACCATCAAGGTGCCCAGCCCGGACTGCTACCTGCGCCCCGAAGGCATGAGCTGGGAAGAACACTCGCGCAACCTGTTCCAGGCCATGGAACAGACCCTGGCGGACAACCACGACAGCGTCGCCGCCGTGATCGTCGAACCGCTGATCCAGGGCGCCGGTGGCATGCGCATGTACCACCCGGTGTACCTCAAGCTGCTGCGCGAGGCCTGCGACCGGTATGGCGTACACCTGATCCACGACGAAATCGCCGTGGGCTTTGGCCGTACCGGCAGCATGTTCGCCTGCGAACAGGCGGGCATCCGTCCGGACTTCCTGTGCCTGTCCAAGGCCCTGACTGGCGGCTACCTGCCACTGGCGGCCGTGGTCACCACCGAAGATGTGTACAGCGCCTTCTACGACGACTACCCGACCCTGCGCGCCTTCCTCCATTCCCACAGCTATACCGGCAACCCGCTGGCATGTGCGGCGGCCCTGGCGACCCTGGATATCTTCGAAGAAGACAACGTCATCGAGAACAACCAGGCCCTGGCCCAACGCATGGCCACGGCCACCGCGCACCTGGTGGACCACCCCCATGTGTCAGAAGTGCGCCAGACCGGCATGGTGCTGGCCATCGAGATGGTGCAGGACAAGGCCACCAAGACCGCCTACCCGTGGCAGGAACGGCGCGGCCTGAAAGTATTCGAACACGCCCTGGAACGCGGGGCCTTGCTGCGTCCCCTGGGTAGCGTGGTGTATTTCCTGCCGCCGTACGTGATTACCCCGGAGCAGATCGACTTCCTGGCCGAAGTGGCGACTGAAGGCATTGATATCGCCACCAACAGCAAAGTCAGCGTGGCAGTCCCGAAAGACTTTCACCCTGGCTTTCGCGACCCCGGCTAACCCTCCCCTGTAGGAGCCGGCTTGCCGGCGAAAAACGTGAGGACGCCGCGTTCATCCGGGCAACCCTCGTCATCGTTGACCTCCATCGCCGGCAAGCCGGCTCCTACAGGAAAAGCGTCGCTCCCGCCGTATAGCAACACACACATTATTTGCAGAGAACACCCATGAGACTGTCGCGCTTTTTCACCGATACCCCGCTGAGCCTTGGCGACCACGAGTTGCCCGAAGCCCAGGCGCATTACATCAGCCGCGTGCTGCGCATGAACGAAGGCGATGCCGTGCAACTGTTCGACGGCTCTGGCCAGGAGTTTCGCGGTAGCCTGCTGGAAGTCGGGAAAAAACGCGTGACCGTGCAACTGACCGAAGCCTTCGCCGGCCAGGTCGAATCGCCGCTGCACATTCACCTGGGCCAGGGGCTGTCCCGTGGCGAGCGTATGGACTGGGCGATCCAGAAAGCCACCGAGCTTGGGGTCAACGCCATCACGCCGATCTTCAGCGAACGCTGCGAAGTGCGCCTCAAGGACGAACGTGCCGACAAACGCCTGCTGCACTGGCGCCAGGTCGCAATCAGCGCCTGCGAGCAATGCGGCCGCTCGACAGTGCCGGTGATTCACCCACCGCTGTTGCTGGCCGACTGGCTGAAACAGGTCGAGGCCGATTTGAAGCTGGTGCTGCACCCGGTGGCCGAACCGCTGGTGAGCCATGCCAAGCCGTCGAGCCTGGCGTTCTTGATCGGGCCGGAGGGTGGCTTGACCGATGGCGAAGTAGAAACCGCACAACACGCAGGTTTCCACGCCGCACGACTGGGCCCGCGGGTGTTGCGCACCGAGACTGCACCGGTAGTCGCGCTATCCGTTGCTCAACAACTCTGGGGCGACTTCTAACCCTGCATATAAACCCAATCAAAAATGTGGGAGCGGGCTTGCTCGCGATAGCGTTTTATCAGTCTGCGGATGTATTGACTGACACACCGCTTTCGCGAGCAAGCCCGCTCCCACATGGGGATTGAGTGTTTACTCCACCGGATCACTCACCGGCTTGGCAATGATCGCCTTCAGCTCGCTGGTCATCGGGAACTCCAGGTTCAAGCCCTTCGGCGGAATCGGCTGTTCAAACCAGCGCTGGTAAATCCCATTGATTTCCCCCGAGCTGTACAGCTCGCCCAGGGTCTCGTTGACCACCGCCAGAAACTGCGGGTCGTCCTTGCGCACCATGCAGCTGTAGATTTCCCGCGACTGCTCCTCGCCTACCACCACCCATTTGTGCGGGTCCTTGGCCTTGGCACGCTCGCCGTAGAGCAAAGCGTCATCCATATAGAACGCCACGGCGCGGCCCGATTGCAGCATCTGGAACGCTTCACCATGGTCCTTGGCGCTGATTACCGACATATCCAACTTGTGCTCGTGGTTGTAGCTCTTGAGGAACCGTTCGTTGGTGGTACCGGCGGTGGTCACCACATTCTTGCCACGCAGGTCGGCGAAGCGCTGGATACCGCTGTCGTTGGCGGTGAGCAACTGGCCCTTCACGTAGATAAAGCCATAGGAAAACGCCACCTGCTTCTGCCGCTCGGCCGTGACCCCGGTGGAGCCGCACTCAAGGTCCACGGTGCCGTTGATCACCAACGGAATGCGGGTCTGGGAGGTGACCAGGTTGTACTTCACGTTGAGCTGGGGCACGCCAGTCTTCTGCTGGATGCGCTCGACGATCTTGCTCGCCAGGTCCACCGAGTAACCCATGGGTTTGCCGGTGTGGTCACCGACATAGGAAAACGGCACCGACGCATCACGGTAGCCCAGGGTGATGCTCTTGGCATTGGCGACCTTGGCCAGGGTGCCCGTCAGCGGCGCTTCATTGGCCTGGGCCTGGGCCGTCAACAGCAGCCCCAGTGCAGTGCCGATCAACGTGATTTTGTGCATTGTTATTCTCCGTTGGTTTTCTTGTTATGGACGACGTACAGCAATGACGCTGATTTCCACCAGCACGCTCGGGCGTGCCAGTTCCGCCTGCAGGGTGGTGCGGGTCGGTGCCTGGCCGGGCGTGAGCCAGGCGGACCAGACATCGTTCATCGGCGCAAAGCCATCCTGGATGTTCTTCAGGTAAATGGTTGCGTTGAGCAGATGATCCTTGTCGCTGCCAGCCTCGGCCAGTAGCGCATCAATCTTGGCGAGCACCTCTCGGGTCTGGGTGGTGACGTCCTGGCCTTCGTCCGGCACCTGGCCGGAGAGAAATACCAGGCCCTGGAAGGTCACGGCGCCCGACAGGCGACTGTTGCTGTTGATCCGGGTGATGGTCATTGCTATGTCCTAAGCGGCGCGGGGCGCAAGGCCCTGCATATCAATGGAAGGTCTGTGCTGGCCGATCAGTTCCGCCAACACCTGGCCGCTGCCACAAGCCAGGGTGAAACCCAGGGCGCCGTGACCGAGGTTGAGCCACAGGTTGCGGTACACACTGGCGCCGATCAGCGGCACGCCGCTGGGGGTGGCCGGGCGCATGCCGGCCCACTCGATGGCTTGGCTGTAATCGCCGGCCAGGGGGAAGGTCTCACTGGCCTGGCGCTTGATCAGGGCCAGGCGCTTGGGCTCAAGGCCCGTATCAAAACCGACGATGTCGACCATTGCCGCCACCCGCAACTGCTCGCCGATACGTGCATACACGATCTTGCGGTCATAGTCGGTGATGCTGATCCTTGGCGCTGCATGCTGCTCGCCAATCGGCACGCTCAAGCTGTAGCCCTTGAGCGGGTACAACGGCAATGCGATGCCCGGCAAGGCCAGTTCGGGGCTGCGCACCCCCGCTGCCAGCACCAGGTGCTCCACCGGCATCACCTCGTCGCCCAACTCAATCGCCTGCACCGTGCCGTTGGCATGGCGAATACCGGAGACCTTGCGGCCCAGCAAAAACCGGCAGCGGCCCGACGCTTCCAGGCGCGCGGCTAATTGTTGGCAAAAGGCATGGCAGTCCGCCACTTCTTCATTGGGCGTGTAGATGCCACCGACAAAATCCTGGGCGCCCAGGGTCGGCTCCAGCCGTGTGCAATCGGCGGCGGACAACACCTGCTGTTGCAGGCGGTCCATGACTTTGCCCCGGGCATGCTCGAAGGTGTGATGGCTGCGAAACGTCACCAGCTTGCCGTTGCGCTGCCAGTCGAAGCCGTCCAGCCCATCCTCTTCGCGCCATTGCTGCAAGATGCCCTGGCTCAAGGTGGCCAGGCGCAGCAAGTGGCTGGCATTGCGCTTGTTCACCGAAGCCCGGCAGGCACCGAGGAACGAGGCCATCCAGCGCCATTGCGCCGGGTCCAGGCGGGGCCGCAGCTTCAACGGCGAGTCACCGCGCAGCATCCAGCCAATCGCTTGCAATGGCACGCCTTTGTCCGCCAGCGGCGCGACGTAGCGATAGGACAGTTGGCCGCCATTGGCAAAACTGGTCTCGCTGCCCAGGCTGTCGCGGGCCTCGACCACCGTCACGTCCATGCCGGCGCGCACCAGGGCATAGGCGCTCGCCAGACCGATGACCCCACCGCCAATGATGCAAACCTGCTGAGCCATGTGCGTTCTCGATGCTTGTTATGAGCGTCCAAGACTAGGGGCAGGTGACAGGCGCCGGACAATGAATAAAGATGGACCACCTATAAACAAAGGTTATGGACTCGTCATGCGCTTGCGTCATATCGAAATCTTCCAGGCCATCCGCCAGACCGGCTCCGTCAGCGCCGCCGCGCAGTTGCTGCACGTCTCGCAACCGGCGGTGACCAAAGTGCTGCAACACGCCGAACTGCAACTGGGCTTCCCGCTGTTCCTGCGCATACGCGGCAAACTGCAGCCCACCCCGGAAGCCCTGGCCCTGGAGCGCGAAGTCGATAAGGTCAGCGAAAGCCTGCAAGGCGTGCGGCGCCTGGCCCAGAACCTGCGGCGCGCGCCCGGCCAAAGCCTGCGCATCGGCGCCACACCGGCCCTGGCCTTGTCATTGTTGCCACCGGCGATTGGCGAGTGGACCCAACGCTACCCGGACATTGCCTGCGAACTGTCCAGCGCCCACAGCCGCGAACTGGTGCAAAACCTGTTGATGCGCGAGATGGATGTGGCGCTGACGCTCAAGTCCCCAGACCATCCAGGGCTCAAGGCCCAGGCCTTGGCCCATGGCGTGTTGGTCGCGCTGGCGCCACGGGGTTACTGGGCACAGGCTGAACTGGGCAAGCCCTTGCCCTTGATGGCCCTGGCGGGCGCACCGTTGATTGGCCTGTCCAGCGCCGACCCGCTGTCGGCGCGACTCGATAGTTACCTGGAGGCCGTCGAACCGCCGCCGCGCGTGCGCATTTCAGTCCAGACCTACTCCCTGGCCCGGGCCATGGTGGAGTCCGGCGCCGGCCTGGCCGTGATCGACCCCTTCACCGCGCTGGGCGCTTCCACCGACAGCACCTGCATCCGTCCCCTGGCCCCGCCGCTGCCCATCACCCTGTACGCCCTGACCCGCGCGGATGAACCGCCGCCGCATATGTTGGCCAGCCTGTTGGAGATCTTTGGCAGCCGTGCCCAGGAGCAGCTAGACCGCCTCTAAAACACCGCAGAACCCTGTAGGAGCCAGCGCCCACACAAAAACCAGCTCCATATGGTCTGTCAGAGCACATAGCCCATGATCGCCACAAAGTGCAGCAGGCTGCCGCCAATCACGAACAAATGCCAGATCCCATGGGAGTGCCGCAGCCGATGCTCCAGGGCAAAAAAGATAATCCCCACCGTGTACAGCACCCCACCCGACGCCAGCCAGATAAAACCGTCCGTACCCAACGCGGCAATCAACGGTTTGACCGCCACCAGCACGATCCAGCCCATCACCGCATAGATCACAATCGACAAAATGCGCGCCTCGGAGCGCGGCTTGATCTCCTGCAGGATCCCGATCACCGCCAGCCCCCAGACAATCCCGAACAACGTCCAACCCCATGGCCCGTTCAGGGTCACCAGGCAAAACGGGGTGTAGCTGCCGGCGATCAGCAGGTAGATCGAAAAGTGATCGACCTTCTGCATGATTTCTTTTTTGCGCCCGCGCACGCTGTGATACACCGTCGAGGCGCTGTACAGCACCAGCAGGGTAAAACCATAGATCGCCACACTGACGATCTTCCACGGGCTGCCGTCCATGCTCGCCACCACCAGCATCCACACCGCGCCGATAAAGGCCGCCACGGCGCCGAGCAAATGACTCCAGGCGTTGAATCGTTCTCCGTGATACATGTGTCGCCAACCTCCAAAACTGCTGCATCGACCCCGTAAGGCTCAGGCCTGACAGGCCAGAGTGCAAGACCGTTATGACGGTTGCGGCGCTTTAAGGGCACAATCGAACGCATTCGAATAAGAGTCATCGCCATGCAGATCGATGAAGAGTTCACCCTCAAGAAACTGGAAATCTTCCTGGCCTTCATGCGCACCGGCAACCTGGCCCGCGCCGCCGCCGAGTTGCAGACCAGCAATGTCAGCGTGCACCGGGCCATCCACTCCCTGGAAAACGCCCTGCGCTGCCCGTTGTTCAAGCACGAAGGCCGCAACCTCACCCCGCTGGAAAGCGCCTACGTGCTCGAAGAACGCGCACAGAAGCTGGTACAAGACGTGGTCGATAGCGTGCGCCTGACCCGCGAAGCCGCTGGTTTCTCCGCCGAACGTTTCAAGCTCGGCGCCCTGTATTCGCTGACGGTCAAGACCGTGCCGCAACTGATCATGGGCCTGAAAATCCGCCGCAGCGAGCTCAATATCGACCTGATCCTGGGCTCCAACGTCGACCTGATGTACAAGCTCAAGAACATGGAAGTCGACGCGATCCTGATCTCCCTCGACGACCAGGTGATGGAGCCAGACTGCGCGCAGATCCAGCTGTTTTCCGATGACATCTTCCTCGCTACCCCCGCCGACTCGCCCCTGGACCGCGAACAGGAAATCGACCTGGCCCAGGTGCGCGACGCCACCTTCATCACCCTGACCCAAGGCTTCGCCACTCACCAGGATGGCGCACGGGTGTTCAAACAGGCGGGTTTCGAGCCGAAGGTGGCGATGCAGGTCAACGACATCTTCACCTTGCTGAGCATGGTCAGCTCGGGGGTGGGATATGCATTGCTGCCGGGAAGGATTGCGGCGGTGTATGAGAACCGGGTGAAGCTGATTCCATTGCAGGCGCGCTACCGGCTGCAGCAGCACATTGGCGTGGTGTTCTTGAAGGCCAAGGAGCGCGATCCGAATTTGCTGGCGTTGTTGGCGGAATGTCGGATGTATGCCAATCGGCAGGTGGCCGTCTGAAAGACCGCCATCGCAGGCAAGCCAGCTCCCACATTTGAATGTGTTCACAAATCAAAATGTGGGAGCTGGCTTGCCTGCGATGAGGCCCGATCATTCAATCGAGATTAGCGAATCAGCCCACCAACCCCCGCATCAGCAAAAACAGCAACGAAGGCCCCAGCAAACACCCCAGCGCCGTATAAAACGCCGCCGTCAGGCAACCATAAGGCACCAGCTTCGGATCGGTCGCCGCCAACCCGCCCGCGACGCCGCTGGAAGTGCCCATCAGGCCGCCGAAGATCACCGCACTGCGCGGGCTGTTCAGGCCAATCAGCGGCGCCACGAACGGGGTCATCACCATCACCAAAATGGCCTTGATCAACCCCGCCGCAATGGACAGCGCCATCACCTCGGAACTGGCGCCAATCGCCGCCCCGGTCACCGGCCCGACGATATAGGTCACGGCGCCAGCACCGATGGTGGTCAGGCTCACTGCATCGGTATAACCAAAGGCCATGGCCACACCGACGCCCGCGATAAACGATGAGCCGACCCCGACAAACAGCGCCAGCACCCCCACATATCCCGCGCGCTTGAGCTCATCGACACTCACCCCAAACGCCGTGGCGACGATGGCGAAGTCCCGCAGCATCGCCCCGCCCAGCAGACCGATGCCCGACAGCAGCGGGATATCCACCACGCCCTTGGACCCGCCGGTAAACGCACCCCCCACATAGGACAGAACCAGGCCCAGCAGGATCGCGATAGCCGACCCATGCAGGCGGCCTTTGGTGAAGGTATCGCTGATCCAGTAGGACACCCACATGGTCAGGCCGATCACCGCAAAACCACTGATCAGGCCGTAGCCGGTGATGACTTTCATCAAGGATTCGTACATCGCGCTCACCCTGCCGACTTGGTGGTGACGACCGCATCCGGCTCACGGTTGCCGATGCGGACCAACACCGGTACCAGGGCAAATGCCACCACCACCGCGCAGGTGCCGGCGAGGATTGCCATGGGGCCACCGCTGATCGCGCCATAGACATTTTGCTGGGCCGCCATGGCCACCACAATCGGGATATACACCGCCGCCCAGAAGCTCACGCCCTGCTCCGACTTGCCAGTAAACAGGCCACGCTTGCCCAGGTAACTGCCCAGGCCGATCAGCAGCAACATCGCGATCCCCACCCCACCGACGTTGGCCGGAATGCCCATCCATTTGCCCAACAGCTCGCCGATAAACAGGCCCGCCAGGGTACACAGCGCCAGAAACGCCACACCGTAGATAATCATGCTGGTTGTCCTCTTGATGCTTGATCGAAATTGTTGTTTTTGTGCTTCGAAAGCCAAGGTCATGCTTTATCGGTGGCGGCGGCCCTCCTGTTCCAGCAGGGCCTGCAAGGTGTCCAAGCGGGCACCGTCGAAGGCAATCACGGTGCCTTGTTCAAATACCCGCCGCGCAAGGCCGGTGAGTACCGCGCCGGGAGGCAGTTCGATTTGCAGGCGCACGCCGCGCTCATAGGCGCTTTGCACAGTGCCGCGCCAATCGACGATGCGGCACATGTTGAAGGCCAGGTCATCGCGCAGTTGTTCAACATCACGGATTGGCCGCGCACGGGTGCTGCTCAGGTAGGTGATGGCCGGCGCCTTGAGCGTGATCTTGGCGAAGGCTTCGGCCAGTGTTTGCGCAGGCACCTCCAGCAGCGCGCAATGGGACGGCACGCTGACGGCCAGCCGCTTGGCCACGCCCTGGCCTTTGATACGGTCGGCGACCTTCTGCATGGCCGCATCACTGCCGGCGATCACGCTCTGGTTGTCGGCGTTGATATTGGCCAGGTACACCGGTGAATCAGGGCTATGGATCTCGGCCAGCACGCTTTCGACGGTGGATAACTCCAGGCCGATCAGCGCGGTCATGCCGTAACCCTGTGGATAAGCCTGCTGCATCAGTTCACCGCGCAGGCTGACCAGCCTGAGTGCATCGGCAAACGCCAGGGCGCCGGCGATCACGGCCGCCGGGTAAGCGCCGATGGACAGGCCCGCCACGTAGTCCGGCGTGTGTTGCAACTGACGGGCATGAGCCACGCCGGCGATCAGCAGGCACAGTTGCACTGCGCGGGTACTGGCCAGGGCCTGCGCCGAATCGAGCTGGCGCACATCGTGCGCCAAGGCATCGCTGGCTTCGTCGAGGACGCTGGCGGGTAATTGTTGGAGCATGCCCGGGCGCTGGGCGCCCTGCCCCGGGAATACCAAAAGACTGCTCATGCCACCGCCTGCCATGGATCGACGACCAGGTGCGCGCCGCTGGCATTTTTCAACAGAACCCGCTGCGATGGGCCGGCCCATTCCCGCAAGGCCACCGCGCCATACGGCGTTTGCAGTTGCAGATCCACGGCACACGGCGCCGTGTCCAGAATCGCCAGCAGATCTTCGGCATCGCCCCGCCCAAGACGCTCGGGGGTGCGCAGCAGTAAATCCAGATCACTCTGGGCATGCAGCGCTTCAATACCCGTAGCCAACTCGAAACCCGCACTGCCAGTGACGCCCCAGATCTCCTTCGCCAGCACCGTCCGCAGTTGCGCGAGTGCCCGCAGCGCCGGCAGATTGCGGGGCGAGATCACGTCGCACAGTGCCTCGGGCACCACCCGCCGCCGCACTGCCGCAAGCGGCATCACGGCGGCAAAGCGCTGCTCACGCAAACGCCCGCGCACACCCACCGCCACATGGCCCGGTTCAGCCTGCGCCCGGCGTACCACCACCGGGTGTCCCGCGCCGATCACGTCCAGCACCCAGGCCGGTGCGTCAGCAGGCAAATGCCCCGGGGTCATGCCCCAAAGCAAGTCGTGAGCGTTCACCATTGCTCCCGCAGCAGCTCGCGTACATGGCTGGACGCCGCACGGTTGACGGCGCCCAGGCGCCCCCGCAAATCCCGCACGCCGCTGTTCTGTATGTCCTTGATCGCCTGCACCAGGCAATCGCTGACCCGCGCCAGGTCGTCGGCAGTCGGTTGTTCAATCTGGCTGACGGTCAGAGTCTCCCACAACAAACCAAGGCTGGCGTAGCTGTCGATGTCGTAGGCCATGGGCGGCACGCTGGCGGCCAGGGCTTCCAGTTCTTCGACGCTGCGCAAGGTCACCCGCGCCGCCGAGGCCTTGCCCATGGCGTGCACCATCACCCCAGGATCGCGCAGGGCAATCAGGCGATTGGCTTGGTAGCCATGGGCAAGAAACGCACCGGACATAGCCTTGCCCACCAGCAATGCGATCACCGGATGCCCGGCCAGACGGGCGCGGGCGTAACTGTCTGCTGCGCCAGCCAAGGCTTGATGAATGCCCAGCGCTTCTTCGCGACGGCCATAGGCCTGGCTCGGCACATCAACGATGGCAATGATCGGCCGTTGATCGCCGCTGGCGATGGCTTCATCCACCGCCTTGGCCAAGCCCCAGCCTTCCAGCAAACCCACCTCACCCTGGCGTGCGCGGGGGAAGCGGTTGGCGGCATCCGGCACCACCGCGATAAACCGTACGGCCTGCTCGCCGAGCACGCCATCCGCCACTTTCAACGACGCCGGCAAACCCGCCACCGGCGCTGCGCCAGCGCTCAATGCATTGAACCACTGCAAACCTCTCATGAGCGTTCTCCCTGATACAGGTCACGAACCGTGGCCGGCTCAATCTGCGGTGCGGCGTCCAGTTCAGCCAGGCGCGCCAGGTAATAGTCGGCCTGGCGACTGCGTTGAGTGGCCGGCAAACCTTGCTGCAACAGTTCACTGATCTGCTGGCGGATCTGCGCCACGTCGTCCGCCACATAGCGGTCGGCCAGGCCGCTGTTGAAGCGCTGCTCGCCGCCGGTCAGGCTCCAGATAAAGGGCCGGTCGCGGGAGTCGTACTCTTCAAGGCCGGCTTCCTGCTCGATCACCTGCGGGCCGTTCAGGCCCAGGCGGGCTTCGCGGGTCACCAGCAGGTAGCTGCACAGGCCGGCGGCGATGGACATGCCGCCAAAACAACCGACACTCCCAGCCACCACGCCGATCACCGGCTGGTACTGGCGCAGGTCGACAATCGCGGCGTGAATATCGGCAATCGCCGCCAGCCCAAGGTTGGCTTCCTGCAAGCGCACGCCGCCGGTTTCCAGCAGCAGCACGGCGCGTGTGGGAACGCCGTTGCGGTTGTCCTCGGCGGCCAGCTCCAGGGCGCCGGCGATTTTCGCGCCGCCCACTTCACCGAGGCTGCCGCCCTGGAAGTTGCCTTCGATGGCGGCGATCACCACGGGTAAACCGTCGAGGGTGCCCTTGGCGATCACCACCCCATCGTCGGCTTGCGGGACCACGCCCTGGCGACTCAGCCAAGGCGACATTACGCGTTGGAACGGGTCGATCAGTTCCCGGTAGCTGCCGGCATCCAGCAACGCCTTGGCCCGCTGACGCGCGCCGAGTTCGACGAAGCTGTGTTTGTTGAGCAAGTCAGTCATGGCCCAGCTCCTCGAAACCTTGTTCCAGGCGCAAACGCACCACGCCTGGGGTAGCGCCGAAGTCGTGGATCTGAATGTTCAAGGCTGGTGGCGTCTGTTCCTGGAAGATCCTCTGGAACAGGTGGTGCCAACGCTGCTCGGCGCCATTGACCGAGGTTTGTACCTGGATCAACAGGGTGCCCGCAGTGCCCGGTTCCAACAGCACTTCAAGGTCGCCGGAACCGACGCAACCCACCAGCGCACGGCCTTTGGGCGGCTGCCCGGCAGGGAATTCAAAAGATAGGGTTTCCATCAAAACGCTCCGTCGCAAGACTCGATGCGGTCGATAAACAGGCAGGCGGCCAACAGGTCGGCGGCGCCACCGGGGGAAGCATTCAGGGCCAGTAGCTGTTGGTCCAGTTCGTTGAGCCGGCGACGCCCGCCCAGGCTGGCGCTGCCGCCTGCATCGAGCACGGCCTGGGCGCCCTGCTGCATGGCTTGCAGGCCTTCGGTGCCGGCACGGTAGAGCACGCAGGTGTCGGCCAGTTGGGTCATGATCGCCAGCAGCGCATCGAGCCGAGCGTTCTGCTCGCCCTGTTGTTGCACGCGGCTTGCGTGCAGTTGCGGCAGGCCGCGTTGCAGCACCGCAGGGAAGCCCAATTGCGCTTCTTCCCGGGCGCCGCGCACGCCGTAGCGTTGGGCGACTTGTACGCCATGGCTCAACGGTTGCGGCGCATAGCGGTCATTGAGCAGGGCCAGGCGCGCGGCGCGCAGGCTCAGGGCGCTGGCGTTGCGGGACGTGGGGTCCAACGCGACGGCAGCCACCAGCAGGCCGAGGGCCCAGATCGCGCCACGATGGGTGTTCACGCCTTGTGTGGTGGTGAGCATCGCTTGCTCACCTTCGCGCCCGATACGACCGAGGGCTTCGCGCAGCGGCAAGCCGATTTCACCCAGCTCAATCGCCGCCTCGGCCATTTCCTTGAACGCCGGCCACAAGGACAGCGCCGAGGCATGCATCAAGCCCAGGTGCAGATCGTTGTGGGCGCCGTTGCCGCGCCGATCCACCAATGCCGGTTTGGGCGACAAGTCGGCTTCGTCGATCAGCGCGTCGACCGCCAGGTCCGCCAGTTGTTCGGCCAGGGTCAGTGTGTGCAGTTTGAGTGCGTGCATTTACCAGCTCCTGAACTTGGCGGGCGGGTTGTACAGGCCGCCGGACCAGTCCACCAGGTCGGCCACGCTTTTGGCCGCCAGCAGTTCGCGGGTGGCGTCGGTGCGGCGGATGCCGAGGTCTTCGGGCAAGGCAATCAAGCCTTCGCGGCGCATGCGCGCAGTGTCCTTGGGGTTATGGCGCAAGCCGATGGCCGTGACTCCGGCGACGGCGGCGATCATCGCCTGGCGCTCTTCCAGGGAGCGCGCCTTGTACAGGTAGGCGATGCCTTCTTCGGTGAGCAGGTGGGTCACGTCGTCGCCGTAAATCATGATCGGCGCCAGCGGCATGCCGCTTTTGCGCGCCACTTCCACCGCGTCGAGGGTTTCGACGAAGGTGGGTTTGCCGCCCTCCTGGAAGGTCTCGACCATTTGCACGACGAGTTTTTTGCCGCGCTCCAGCAGGGCTTCGGGGGCATCGCCGTGGCGCATGTCGAGCCAGGCCGGGGTGCCGTGGCGGCGCCCGCGCGGGTCGTGGCCCATATTCGGCGCACCACCAAACCCGGCCAGGCGACCACGGGTCACGGTGGAGGAATGCCCATCGCCATCGACCTGCAAGGTGGCGCCGATAAACAGATCCACCGCGTATTGGCCGGCCAGTTGGCAGAACATCCGGTTGGAGCGCAGCGAGCCGTCGCGACCGGTGAAGAACACATCCGGCCGCGCGGCGATGTAGTGTTCCATGCCCAGTTCGGTGCCGAAGCAATGCACGCTCTCGACCCAGCCGCTTTCGATGGCGGGGATCAGCGTCGGGTGCGGGTTGAGGGTCCAGTTGCGGCAGATCTTGCCTTTGAGGCCCAGGGATTCGCCGTAGGTCGGCAGGATCAATTCAATCGCCGCGGTGTTGAAGCCGATGCCGTGGTTCAGCGACTGAACGTTGTGTTTCTCATAGATGCCACGGATCGCCATCATCGCCATCAACACATGCACCGGCTTGATGTGGCGCGGGTCGCGGGTGAACAGCGGTTCGATGTAGAACGGCTTGTCGGCCACCACCACAAAATCCACCCAGCTCGCCGGAATGTCCACCCGGGGCAAGTCGCTGACGTCATCCACCAACTGGTTGACCTGGACGATGACGATGCCATCGCTGAAGGCCGCCGGCTCGATCAGCGCCGGGGTGTCTTCGGTGCTGGGGCCGGTGTAGATGTTGCCGGCGCGGTCGGCCATGAAGCCGGCAGACAGCACCACGTTGGGGATCAGGTCCACCACCAGCCGTGCATAGAGTTCGATGTAGGTGTGAATCGCACCGACTTCCAGCAGACCGTCTTCGAGCAACTGGCCGATGCGCAGGGATTGGGTGCCGGCGAACGAAAAGTCGAGCTTGCGCGCGATGCCCTTTTCAAACAGGTCCAGGTGCTCGGAGCGCCCGACGCTGGGCATGATCATGTGCAAGTCATGGAGCACGGCCGGGTCGGCCTTGGCCAGGGAGCGCGAGAGAAAGTCGGCCTGCTTCTGGTTGTTGCCTTCCAGCACCACCCGGTCGCCGGGCAGGATCAGGGCTTCAAGGGCCTCGACAATGCGCTCGGTGGGCAACACCACGCCATCAGCCAGGGAGGCCACCCGCGCCAGGCGCCGCTGTTTCTCATCGCGTCGCCGCGTCCAGCGCGAGTCGGGGGTTATTGTTGTTGTCATGATCGCTCCACGGGTTCGCTGTCGTGGGGCTCACCATAGGAGTGAATGAGGGGGGGTATCAATCAAGCTCGGCGGCGAACCGTTACGGCTGGAGTAACGATCCCCCCTGTAGGAGCGAGCTTGCTCGCGAAAACCGTCAACGATAATGCAGCGCTATCAGGTAACGCGCGGCGCCTATGCGTCCTTCGCGAGCAAGCTCGCTCCTACAGCCATTCCATACGCTGGCGCCACACCGTCCAGCCCATGGCTGCGCCCGCGACGAGATGGAACCCCAACACCGCCGCCAGGCTCCAGCT
Source organism: Pseudomonas sp. 25 R 14 (assembly GCF_900004755.1). Classification (NCBI taxonomy): domain Bacteria; kingdom Pseudomonadati; phylum Pseudomonadota; class Gammaproteobacteria; order Pseudomonadales; family Pseudomonadaceae; genus Pseudomonas; species Pseudomonas sp. 25 R 14. Next base: position 219,794 of record NZ_CVTS01000028.1, read on the forward strand.
CACCAGCCCCCAAACCGCCTGCACATACACCGGCAGCAGAAACAGCAACAGCGCAAACAACAAACCCACGCCCCACTGCTCCCACTTCATTAACCGGCGCAGGCGGGAGACGATCGCGCAACCCAACGCCGCCCCCAGGAACACCAGCAACAAGCCCGACACCGCATGCCCCGTCACCACAGGCCAACCGAAGAACCACAAGAGCAGGCAGAGCACAGACAAGGCGAGTGAGCACATGAGGATAAACACGTACAGGTATTCAAAGCCCCTCAGGCCCCAGCCGCGGATGAAATTGCGGGTCTGTTCAATTTCGGCCTTGTTCGGCCCTTTCGAGATAGCGACTGCAAGCAGGCCCGAGCCCAGGCCGCCCAGGGTCATGACTACAAAATTGGTCACGACCCCTTTGATTTCTTTACCCGTGGCGCTGAGCGTCAGCAGCTCCAGGTGCCGCAGAATCAACACTGCGCCTACGGACGTGATCCCAAACCCTACGAGCTTGCCGCGCCTGGTTGGGCATTTCATCGTCACGCTGGCGGTGATCACCAGCACCACAAACCACATGATTAAAGCGAAGGTAAACGGGTTGAGGTTATACAGCCGGGCAAATACGTCGAATAGCCACATTGTGTTGTTGCTTCCACCGAAAGACTCCTTGGGTTATCGGCGGGTTTACGTGGGGCTTTACCCGAGCAGGCATCAGTCCCAAAAAGGGAACGAACGGTCCTTTTCTGGGACTGATCAAGTTTTACGCAGCGGCCGCAGGCGATATTTGCTCCAACGCACGCTCGACCAGCAGTTGGCCCAGTTCGGTCATTTGTTGGATCGCCAGCAGTACGCCGCGCTGGGCGCCGTTCAACTCAAAGGCCAGACCGCAGGTCAGGGCGTTGAGGGACGCGAGGGTTTCGCTGGCGTTGACCAGCAGGGTTTCGGTGTTCTGGTGCGGGTTGACGGTGAAGAGATTGGATGAGGTAGGCGGGTTGGGGGTGGGTTTGATCATGGTGAACATCTCCGATATGTGAAGGAGACTGACACCGCTTGCTTGCACGCAAATCGGGTGGCAGCTGTGCGCAGGTGTGCAAGACCGGGCATATCGGACCCCGGCAGACCCGAAGATCTCCCACGCACAGCCGCCATAACAAACACAGCAGGTATAAAAAACGCCCGTTGAATGGCTATGGGCGTTGGTGCGCCGATATGTAACCGGACTTGCACGTCCGTGTCACCGTTTTTTGCGATGACCGACGAAGCCTAGGCGCGAAGGCTACGAGCGACAAGTTCATGGGCGGCGCGAAAACGTGCGGGAAAAATCTGAGGGCTGCATCCCCACCAATCATTCCTACAAACTTTTAGGGTTGTTGCTCGGATGTCGCCTCACTAGCCTTTTGGATTTGAATCATCCCACCAGCAGAGCATCATGAATCTGACCCCAAAACCCGATACAAGGCCATTGCAGAGCGTGATGTATCACATCACAATCCGTCCATGATCGTCAGTTGGAAACACAAGGGACTCCAGACTTTTTATGAAACAGGATCAACCAAAGGCATCAACGCGGGTCACGCGAAACGCTTGCGTCGTGTGCTGCTGATTCTGGATAGCGCAGAACACCCGGGCGAATTGAATCTCCCAGGATGGCGCTTTCATCGGCTCAAAGGCGATCTGCTCGACTACTGTTCCGTCAGTATCAGCGGCAACTGGCGCATCATTTTTCGTATGCTGGATGATCACGTCGAACTGGTTGATTACCTTGACTACCATTGAACAGGGGCACGCACATGGGTATGCACAACCCACCACATCCCGGCGAAATCCTGCTTGAGGATGTGATGCCCAGCTTGGGCATCACCATTACCGAAATGGCCCGGCGGCTCGGCTTTGCCAGGGAAACATTCTCCAGGATCCTGCATGGTCACGCGCCAGTCAGCCCAGACCTTGCCGTGAGGCTGGAACGGGCAGGCATCAGCAAAGCGCGGTTATGGTTGTCGATGCAAAGTGCCTACGATCTTTGGCAAGCGGAACACCGTGAACAACCGCTCATTGAGCGTTTTGCGCAGATTGAGTAAGGGCTGGCGCCAAGCGCAAGCCCGCTTCCACATTCAGGCCAACCCAGCCTCGACCAGCAGCGCCTCCAGCCCCATCAAGTCCGGCACTTTCGCCACATGCTCGCCAACCTGTACCGCCGCCAATTCCAGGGGCGATAGAGGCACGTCCACATAGCTCAACTGGCTGTCGAGCTTGTACGAGCGGGGAATGCCCTGGATCACCAGCGCGATAAATTTCAACGTCGCCCGTCCACCCAAGGCGTTGAGGACCACGATCCGGGCGCGTTCGCTGACCACGCTGGCACCGCCACACGCTGCCTCGAAGCTGATCAAGGGCAATTGCTGGTCGCGCCAGGTCACTTGCCGCAAGTACCACGGCGGTGCGTCGCTGGCCGGTTCGCCGCGCTGGAAATCGATCAGCTCGGCCACGGCTACGTTGGGTAGCAGCAGGTGGCGGTCGGCCAAGGGCAGGAGCAGGCCGGTGAGTTGACTGGTGCGGTGATCAAGCATGTTTCGGGCTCCAGTAGGCGATGCTTTCGAGCAGCACCGACTCTTGATACGGCTTGCCAAGGTAGTCGTTGACGCCAATGGCCATGGCCCGGTCGCGATGTTTCTGGCCAGTGCGCGAGGTGATCATGATGATCGGCAGGCGCTTGAGCCGTGGGTCGTTGCGTACCTGGATCGCCACTTCAAAGCCGTCCATGCGCGGCATCTCGATATCCAGCAACATCAGGTCGGGGGTGTGTTCCTCCAGAACGGCGATGGCGTCGATACCGTCCTTGGCGGTCAGCACACTCATGCCGTGGCGCTCCAACAGGCGGCTGGTGACTTTGCGCACAGTGACCGAGTCGTCCACCACCAGCACGAGCAACCGCCGTTTTTTCTGCGGCTCGTTGACCGTCAGCGGACTCTCCATTGCCTGGGCCGGCAACGCCGGTGCCAGGGCGCGTATATGCGCCAGCAGGTCGATGATCAACACCACCCGGCCGTCGCCGAGGATGGTCGCCCCGGACAGCCCCTGCACTGCCGCAAACTGCGGGCCCAGGCCCTTGACCACGATTTCCCGGGTACCGGCCATGTCGTCCACCTGCACCGCGATGTGCCGCTCGTTGCATTGCATCAACAGCACCGGCAACGGCTGGCCTTGCCCCAGCAGCTTGGGCCGGGCGACGGTGTGCAGCAACTCGCCCAGGTAATACAACTCGTAGCGCTGGCCCGCGTATTCATACACAGGTGGATCCAGTTGGTAGTGCCCTTCCAGCTCATTGGGCAACACCCGAACCAGGCCCTGGATGGTGTTCAACGGGATCGCGTACTGGTCCTCCGCACACTGCACCATCAACGCCCGGTTGACCGACACGGTAAACGGCAGGCGAATGCGAAAGTGCACGCCCAGGCCGGGTGTGGAGTCAATGAACATGCTGCCGCCCAGTTGGCGCACTTCTTCGTGCACCACGTCCATGCCCACACCACGCCCGGAAATCTGGGTGATTTTTTCGGCAGTGGAAAACCCCGGCTGCAAGATGAACTGCAACACGTCGCGGTCGCTGATCTCCATCTCCGGGTCCAGCAGGCCACGCTTGATCGCCTTGCGCCGCACCGCATCCAGCGGCACGCCGGCGCCGTCGTCGCGCATGTCGAAGATGATATCGCCGCCTTCGTGGCTCAGGTCCAGGGTGATCCGACCTTTCTCCGGCTTGCCCGCCAACAGCCGCGCATCCCGCGACTCCAGGCCGTGGTCGACGGCGTTGCGCAGCATATGTTCCAGGGGCGCTGCCATGCGTTCCAGCACGTTGCGGTCCATCTCGCCTTCGGCATTGCCGACCACGAATTCCACATCCTTGCCCAGCTCGCCGGCCACTTGCCGCACGATGCGCTTGAGGCGCGGCAACATGCGCTCGAACGGCACCATGCGCGTGCGCATCAGGCCTTCTTGCAACTCGGTGTTGATGCGCGCCTGTTGCTGCAACAGGTTCTGCGCATCCTGGTTTCGCTGGTCGAGGGTTTCCTTGAGGTCCAGCAGGTCCGAAGCCGACTCGGACAACGCACGGGACAGTTGTTGCAACTGCGAATGGCGATCCATTTCCAGCGGGTCGAATTCTTCGTAGCCCAGGCGCTCGGCTTCGGCATGCTGGCGGCTGAGGATCCGCCCCTGGGTCTCGGTATCGAGGCGGCGCAGTTGGTCGCGCATGCGCTCGATGGTGGTTTGCACCTCGGCAAGGGCGGTGCGTGCATCGTTGACCTGCTGCTCGATACGCCCACGGAAAATCGAAGTTTCACCGGCGAGGTTAACCAGGTCATCCAGCAGTTCGGCAGAGATTTTCACCATGTCCGCGCCCGGCTCACTGGCAGCCGGCGCCTCGGGTTTGGCGGCGGGCATCGCGACCGGAGCAGCCTGGGCTTCGACAGGTTGGACCAGGCTTTTGATCCGCTCGATCAGACGTTCTACCGAGCCAACCGGCAACCCCGCCGCCACCGCCTCGACCATCTGTGCCAGGCGGTCGTGGCAGCCTTGCAGCAACGCAAACAGCTCAGCGGTAGGCGCCAGCAAGCCGGCCGACAAGCCTTCGTAGAGAAACTCCAACTCATGGGCCAGGTCGCCGATGGGGCCGATCTCGACCATGCGTGCGCCGCCCTTGAGGGTGTGCAGGTCGCGCAGCAGGGTCTCGACGTCCTGGCGATTCTGCGGCTCGGCCTGCCAGCGCAACAGCGCGGCGCCGGAGCTGTCGAGAATGTCGGCGGCTTCTTCAAGAAAGATGTCCAGCAGCTCGGGATCACTGCCGGCTACCTGCGCCTCGAGCGGTGTGGGAACCGCCACCGGCGCGGCGTTCTGGCGTACCTCGCGCAAACGGTTGATCAGGGCGCTGGAATCACTCAAGGGTTGCTGCTCTTGCAACTGCTCCAACTGCAACGCCAGGTGTTCATGGCTGTCCATCAACACTTGCGCCAATTCGCCGGAGTAGCTGTAGCGCCGGTCCACCAGGCCTTCGTAAAGGCTTTCCAGTTCCTGGGCCAGATCGCCCACCGGGCCGATTTCGGCCATGCGCGCGCCGCCCCGCAGGGTGTGCAGGTCGCGTTGCAGGGACGAGAGCGGCGCCACGCCGTCGGGCTCCAGTAACCAGCGCTTGAGGGATTGCCCGGCGCTGTCGAGGATATCCACGGCCTCTTCAAGGAAGATCTCGACGATCTCATCGTCCACCGCCCAGTCCTGTTGCAACTGGGTGGTGGCCGCGCCCAATTCGGCAATGCTCAGTGTACGACTGCCATCGCTTTTGATCAGCCCGGTGGCGCTCGGATCTAGCCCTTCATCGAGCAACTCGCGCAAGGCCTTCATGCGTGCCGGCGCCGGGCTGATTTCCTGGCCGGCGGCCAGTTGGTCGAGCATGTTGATCAGGGCTTCATGGGCCTGCTCGGCCTCATGGAAAAACCGCTCGCTGACCGCCAGGCTGCTCTCTTCCACTGCGCCGTACAGGTCGAGCAAGGCTTCACACAACTCGTCCATCGGGTGCAGGTCGGCCAGGTGCGCGCCCTCGCCCAGGGTGGTCAGTTCGTCCAGCAATGCGCTGAGTTCCTGGCGCTCGCCGGGGTGTTGCTGCCAGCGCCGCAGCAGGCTTTCGGCGTCCAGCAGGATATCCATGCCCTGGGCCAGGAAGTTGCTGATCAACTGCGGGTCGCGCTTGACCCGCAAGCCCGTGCTCGGGGCGTTGAGGAAGGCTTCGAGCTGGCTGTCGAGACGCGCCTGGGTGCGTTCGATCAAGGACTGCGCGCCTTCGATAGGCACCAGGGGATCACTGCCCAACTGGCGCAAGCCGCGCTGGAACAGGGCTTCACCCTCCAGCAACAGTTCGACTTCATCCAGGTCCAGCGCCAGGCGATGGGCCTTGTACTCACGGGTCAAGTGATCCAACGGCCGCGCCAGTTCGGCGATTGGCAAGACGCCCGCCATATAGGCACTGCCCTTGAGGGTATGCAGGGCGCGTTGCAACTCGTCGCTGACGTGCAGCGGCATCTGTTCGGTGGCCTGGTGCAAGAACCGATTGAGGCTGTCCAGGTGGCTTAGCGCTTCGTTGCGGAAAATCTCCAGCAGCAGCGGGTCGAGCGTGTTGTCGTCCGGCTCCACGGCAACCGGTAATGGCGCGCCATTGGCCAGGGCGTGGGCGCGTGCCGCAAGGTGGTCGGCATCGTCCCGCTGGCGCTGAGTGTCAGAGGCGAACTCGGCGATCAACTCGGGCAGCAGTAACACAACATCGTCCAATACCGCCTGGACTTCAGGGCCGGGCGCGACGACCCGTTCGATCACGCGGTTGAGCAGGTTTTCCACGGCCCAGGCCAACTCTGCCAACACCAACGCCCGCACCATGCGCCCGCTGCCTTTCAAGGTATGGAAGGCTCGGCGCATGTCGCTCAGGGCAGTCTTGTCGGCCAGGCTCGCAGCGCCCTGGGGGACCAGGCGCTGCAACACTTCCAGCACTTCTGCGGTTTCTTCCAGGAACACCTCACGCAGTTCGTCATCCACCGACTCTTCGTCGGCAGGCGGCGGCAACAGGCTGCCCGGGCGTTGCAGTGCCGGCGGGTTGAGGCGCGGGGTCGGGCTGGCGAGCGCCTGGGCCAGGGTCTGGGAGTCGACCGGCAACTCATCGGCCGGCACGGCCCGCTCCTGGCGCCAGGGCTGCTGCGCCTGTACGGGCGCGTAGCCGAGCGCCGCAAGCCCGTCGAAGGCGATATCCAGTACGCGCTCACCCGGCGCATCCGGGTCCTGCAGCATACGCTCCAGGTAGTGCTCAAGACTGGTGAGCACATCGGCAAAATGCTCAAGGTCCACCGCCGCTGGTGCAGTGGCGTGGACCATCAATTGCTCATCCACGTAGTCATTGAAACCACGCATCAGGCTCGCCGCACGGTGCAGCGGGATCATCGCCAGGGCGCCACGCACCTGGGTCAGCAGTTCGGGCAGGGACTCCAGGCGCTGCGTATCCCAGTGCGCTTCAAGGCAGTCGATCACCAGTTCCCGGGCCTGCTTGAGGCACTGGCATGATTCCTTGATCACCAACTGGTGGATCTGAGTCAGGTCGGTGGTGGGCAGGCGGCTGTCTTCACGGCTTTGCGGCTCGACGGTACCGACCATCCCGGCCAGCGTCGCTTCGACATACAACAACGCCCCGGCCACATCCATCAACACCGCATCGTTGGGTTCACGCTGCCCCTGGGCCAGGCCCTGGACCACCGCCAACTGGTCGATGATGACTTTGCGCGGCTGGCCAAACCCCAATACCGCGAGGGTGTCGGCAATCTGTCGCAAGGGCGCCAACAGGCTGTCCAGGCCCGAGAGGTGTTGGCGATCGCTGCGCACGAACAGGTCCAGGCGTTCCTTGACCCGCACCAGCTCTTCACACAACGCACCCAGTACCGAGCCCATGGCATTGCGGTCGGGTCCGGCCAGGCGCGCACGTTCGGCATCGACCACCGCGCTGTCGGGCAAGGCCTCATCCAGGCCATAGCGTTCCTTGAGGCTTTGCATGCGCGGGGTCGGCCGGGTGACTTTGGCGATATAGAACAGCAGGCTCTTGAGCAATTGGTCCGGCGCCGGGGTGTTGATCCCTTCGATGCCCTGGATTTGCAGGCGCTTGAGCACCTTGTCACAACTCTTGAACAGGCTGCGCAACGCCGGGCTATTGGCGATGACCCCGGTGAGCATGCCTTCGGTCAGCGCCGAGGTGACTTGCCACAACGCCAGCAACGGCGCGCCGTGACACAGCGCTTCCAGTTGGGCGAAGACCCGGGCCATGTCTTCCAGGTTGCTCGGGCCGTGGTCCTCACGCAGCAGCCCGGCCAAGCCCTGTTGCAGCATTTGCCGCCATTGCTGCAGTTGCTCGGCAAAATCCGCCGGCGCACGTTGGGCCAGTGCATCCTCGGGCAGCGGCGCGATCACCAGCAGTTGCGGGCTGAACAGGCTGGTTTCCGAGAGCAGGCTTTTGCCATGCACACTGCGCAGGTCGTTGAGCAGCGGCAACACCACCAGGGGCAGGTCGCGCCGGGCACTGTGGACACGGTCCAGGTACAACGGCAGTTGCCCGAGGGCCTGTTGCAGCAGGCGAATCCCTTCTTCGCGCTGGCTGACACGCCCGGCTTGCAGGGCCTGGGCCAGGTGCTCCATTTCTTCGGCGAGCAACGCCGCGCCGTAGAACTCGACCATTTGCAGGGCACCATGAACCTGGTGAATGCCCTCCAGGCACTGCGCGAGGGCCTCATCGCTGGCCTCGTCGGTGTAGGCGTCCAGCGCCGAACGGGCCTGCTTCAGGGTGTCGGCGATCTCGCCCTTGACCCATTCGAGGGCGACGTAGTCGTGCCGGTCAACCATAACGACTCCCGTCTGAATGGGTGAAACGTGAGAATCCATGTGGGAGCGGGCTTGCTCGCGAAAGCGCTGGGTCAGTCGGCACATCAGGTGACTGATACACCGCTTTCGCGAGCAAGCCCGCTCCCACATTTAGATTGCGGTGGTTTTGGGGGGGCATGTCATTCATCGGTCTTGCGCACGGGCGGCAAGGTGAAACCCGATACCGAGCGCCGCAGTTGGCTGGCCATTTTGGCCAGGTTGCCAATGCTGTCGGCGGTGGCCGTGGAGCCGGATGAGGTCTGGCTGGTGATCTGCTGGATCACGTTCATGGTCAGCGAGATCTGCCCTGCCGACGAGGTTTGCTGCTGCGCGGCGTTGGAAATGCTCTGGATCAAGGCAGCCAGGGTCTTGGACACGCCCTCGATTTCTTCCAGCGCCACCCCGGCGTCCTGGGCCAGCCGCGCACCACGAACCACTTCGGTGGTGGTCTGCTCCATGGAGATCACCGCTTCGTTGGTGTCGGTCTGGATCGCCCGCACCAGGCTCTCGATCTGCCGGGTCGCGGCTGACGAACGTTCGGCCAGGCGCTGCACTTCATCGGCCACTACCGCAAAGCCGCGCCCGGCATCACCGGCCATGCTTGCCTGGATCGCGGCGTTGAGGGCGAGGATGTTGGTCTGCTCGGCAATGTCGTCGATCAGGCTGACGATATCGCCAATCTCCTGGGACGACTCCCCCAGGCGCTTGATGCGCTTGGCGGTGTCCTGGATCTGTTCGCGGATGTTGTCCATGCCATGGATGGTGTTGTGCACCACCTCGTTGCCCTTGTTGGCGATTTCCACCGAGCGTTCGGCAACCGCCGAGGACTCGGCGGCATTGGCCGACACCTGGTCGATGGATTGGGCCATCTGGTTGATTGCCGTCGACGCCTCGGCGATCTGCTGGGCCTGATGCTCCGAGGCCTGGGCCAGGTGCATGGCCGTGGCCTGGGTCTCCTGCACGGCGCCGGCGACTTCACCGGCGGTGAGGTTGATGGTCGCCACCAGGTCGCGCAACTGGTCCACCGAGTAGTTGATGGAGTCGGCGATGGTGCCGGTAAAGTCTTCGGTCACCGAGGCGGTCACGGTGAGGTCGCCGTCAGCCAGGTCTTCGATTTCGTCCAGCAGGCGCATGATCGCGTTCTGGTTGCGTTCGTTTTTCTCGGCGGTTTCGCGTAACTGGCGATTGGTCTCGCGCACCATCACCAGGCCGATCAGGATGATCGAGGCCAACGCCAGCAAGCCCAGGACATAGCCACCGATGGTGTCGAGGGTGCGCCCGCCGGCGAGGTTTTCAAAGCCGATGGCCAGGTGCGAGGCTTCATCGAGCAGGGTTTGCGAGAGGCTGAAGATGTTGCTCGCCGAGGCGCGCACCTGGAACAGTTGCGGCGAGGTTTCGAGGATTTCATCCACGGAGCCGGAGACAAACTCGAACAGCTCGGCGATTTCCGCCAGGCGCGCGCGGGCGTCGGGGTCTTGTACTTCGCTGATTTTCAGGCCGGCGCTGCCCTGGAGCATGCCGGCCAGGACCTGGCCAAAGCGGTTGGCATCGCGGCCAAAGGCGTCGGCGGCCTTGACGGCAGTTTCGTCCCCCGCCAACACCGTATTGACCGCCCCCAGGATGCGCTCGGCCAACAGCGATTGGCGCTGGGCCACCGCCACCTGGCTGGCGGGCGCGCCGCGTTGCAGCAGGATTTCGACGACCTTTTCCGACTCTATCTGCAATTGCGGTACGGTTTCGGCCAGGGTCGCGGCCACTTGATGCAACGACAGCACCGTCTGCTCGCTGGCCAGGATCACGTCGGTGTTCTTCAGCAGGGCTTCCCAGTCGTGCTGCACGGCGCGCATTTCGCTGCGCACGGCGCTGGGCGCGGCAGGCAGGCCGGTGGCCGGGTCGCCTTTTTTCAGGTAGCCCCAGCGCTGGGCAAAATCATTGCGCGCCTCGCTCAACAGCTTGAACGCCGCGGCCTTGCCGGCCGCTGCTTCCGTGGCGTTCTTGGCTATGCGCTGGGACAGTACCCGCAGCTCGCCGGCATGGCCGATGTACTGCTTGTCATAGGTGGACTGGGTGTTGAGGTAGGCGAAGTTGGCGAACAGCAGCATGATGAAGATGATCAGCGCAATAAACAGCACGATGATCTGCGAACGGCTGCGCGAAGCTGGCTGCGGTTTGACGGGAGTGACGGTGCTCATGCGGCAACATCCAGAAAGCCCGGGGCCTGGGCCAGGGCAAAGGGGCTGAAGACCTGCCACAGCGGGTCGCCGCTGAACTGGCCTTGGATAAATGCAGCGCTGGCGGCGGGCACACTGGCCGATACCGGGCGCAGCAGGTCCTGGGCAAAATGTTGCAGGCCGACCACTTCATCCACCAGCAGGCCGACAAAGGTGTCTTCGTGCTCGATCACCAGCACCCGGCGCTGTTTGCGCGCGGCCGATAACTCATAGCCGAAGAACCCGCACAGGTTGATCACCGGCAGCAAGCGCCCGCGCAGGTTGGCCACGCCCTTGACCCAGGGCTTGACCCCGGGCATCAGCGTGCAGCGCGGCTCATGCAACACCTCGGCGACTTCGCCCATGGGCGCGACATACCAATGCTCCCCCAGGCGAAAACCGATGCCGCTCCAACTGTGGGAGCGGGTTTCCTGGGACGGCAGGTCAGCGGCCAGCAGGCGGCAGCGGCGGTCGATGTCCAGCAGCAGCTCAAAGGCGGTTTGCGACTCGGTCATGGGGGCGAGCCGTCAGGGCTTGAGCACCGAGTTCAGGACTTCGATCAGCTTGTCTTCTTCCACCGGCTTGGTCAGGTACGCCTTGGCCCCCTGGCGTGCGCCCCAGATCTTGTCGGTTTCCTGGTCCTTGGTGGTGACGATGATGATCGGGATACCGTTGGTTTCCGGCTCCTTGGACAGCTGGCGCGTGGCCTGGAAACCATTGAGGCCCGGCATGACGATATCCATCAACACCGCATCGGGTTTTTCCTGGCGGGCCAGGGCCACGCCGTCGGCGCCATTCTCGGCCTTGAGGACCTGGTGGCCGTGCTTTTCCAGCATGCCCGTCAGTTTGTACATTTCAGTCGGCGAATCGTCGACGATCAGAACGCGTGCCATGGTTTTCCCCACTACATTGGTTGACGCAAGCCCCGAGGGGGCTGGGTCAATGTGCTTGTTCTACTGCAGCGAAACCCGGCACATAGGCCTTGATCGCACTCAGCAGTTCTTCCTTGCTGAAAGGCTTGGTCAAAAATTGATCGACACCAACGATGCGCCCCTTGGCCTTGTCGAACAGGCCATCCCTGGATGACAGCATGATCACCGGGATGGCCTTGAACGCCGGGTTGTTCTTGACCAGGGCGCAGGTCTGATAACCATCCAGGCGCGGCATCATGATGTCGACAAAGATAATGTGCGGGTGATGGTCGACGATCCTGGCCAGGGCATCAAAACCGTCGATGGCCGTGATGACTTCGCACCCTACGTTCTTCAACAGCGTCTCAGCGGTGCGGCGAATCGTTTTCGAATCGTCGATCACCATCACTTTCAAGGCGTTGGAATGCTGTTCCATATCTGCTCTACCATCGCCACAGCGAATCGGTTTTCGGTGTGTACTGCCGGATATTGCCAGGGACGAGCGCCAGAACCCTTGTGGTTCAAGGGCCGACACGCCATGGCAGCCTTTTTAGCACAGACTGGGGAGGCAATCTATCGGCCGACCGGCAAGGTGGTTTTTCCTTGACCCACAACAGCCGCAGCGCCACTCTGACGCCACTTTTATGCGCCCTTATTTGCTAGAGGAAATCCCCCATGAGCGTTCGCGTCGGCATTGTCATGGACCCTATCGCCAGCATCTCCTATAAAAAGGATAGCTCGCTGGCCATGCTGCTGGCCGCCCAGGCCCGCGGCTGGACCCTGTTCTATATGGAACAGCGCGACCTTTACCAGGGTGACGGCGAGGCGCGGGCGCGGATGCGCCCCTTGCAGGTGTTCGCCAACCCTGAGAAGTGGTTTGAGCTGGCAGACGAGGTCGACAGCCCCCTGAGCGACCTGGACGTGATCCTGATGCGCAAGGACCCGCCGTTCGACATGGAGTTCGTCTACTCCACCTACCTGCTGGAGCAGGCCGAGCGCGCGGGCGTGCTGATCGTCAACAAGCCGCAAAGCCTGCGTGACTGCAATGAAAAGCTGTTCGCCACGCTGTTCCCACAGTGCACGCCACCGACCGTGGTCAGCCGCCGCGCCGACGTGCTGCGTGAATTTGCCGCCAAGCACGGTGATGTGATCCTCAAGCCGCTGGACGGCATGGGTGGCACCTCGATCTTCCGCCACCGCGCAGGCGATCCGAACCTGTCGGTCATCCTCGAAACCCTGACCGCGCTGGGCACCCAGCAGATCATGGGCCAGGCCTACCTACCGGCGATCAAGGATGGCGACAAGCGCATCCTGATGATCGACGGCGAGCCGGTGGATTACTGCCTGGCGCGTATCCCGGCGGCCGGCGAGACCCGTGGCAACCTCGCGGCAGGTGGCCGTGGCGAAGCCCGCCCGCTGAGCGACAAGGACCGCTGGATCGCCGCCCAGGTTGGCCCGACCCTGCGGGAAAAAGGCCTGCTGTTTGTAGGCCTTGACGTAATTGGCGAGCACCTGACGGAAATCAACGTCACCAGTCCGACCTGTATTCGCGAAATAGACAACGCGTTCGGCACCAATATCGGCGAAATGCTCATGGCAGCGATTGCCGACAAGCTACAAGCCAAGTGACATAGAACAGCCGGATGTAAACCAACATTGCGCTATCATGCGCCACCTGTGAAACGCGCGATGTTGGTTTTCCTGCTATGACGCTCCCGTCTGACCTGCCCCCCGAATTCAGCCGCAGCCGCGTGCGCCCGGCTGATCGGCTCGGCTTTACCCTGTTCCTGGCAGCGCTGATTCACTTGGCGTTGATCCTCGGGCTGGGCTTTACCTTCGTCGAACCCCAGCAGATCAGTAAAACCCTGGAAATCACCCTCGCCACCTTCAAAAGTGAGAAAAAGCCCGAGAAGGCTGACTTTCTGGCGCAGGATAATCAGCAAGGCAGCGGTACCCTGGACAAGAAGGCAGTGCCCAAGACCACCGAAGTGGCGCCCTTCCAGGACAACAAGATCAATAAGGTCACGCCGCCTCCTGCGGCCAAACCCGAGGTCAAGCAGGCCGTGCCCAAGGCGGCTGTCGCCACTGTCGCGCCAAAGCCACAGAAAACCGCGACCCCGCGCGAAGCCGTGAAGACTGAGCCTGCGCCACGCACACCCGCCCCCACATTCGACGCCTCGCAACTTTCCAGCGAAATCTCCAGCCTGGAGGCCGAACTGGCCAATGAGCAACAGTTGTACGCCAAGCGCCCGCGTATCTACCGGCTCAATGCCGCCTCGACCATGCGCGACAAAGGCGCCTGGTATAAGGACGAATGGCGCAAGAAGGTCGAGCGCATCGGCAACCTGAACTACCCGGACGAGGCCCGGCGCCAGCAGATCTACGGCAACCTGCGCCTGCTGGTGTCGATCAACCGCGACGGTTCCTTATATGAAGTACTGGTGCTGGAGTCGTCCGGCCAGCCGTTGCTGGACCAGGCGGCGCAACGCATCGTGCGCCTGGCCGCACCGTTCGCCCCGTTTACCGGTGACCTGAACGATATCGACCGCCTGGAAATCATCCGCACCTGGCGTTTTGCCAAGGGAGATCGTCTTTCCAGCAACTGATCTGCCCCCTCAACGGTGTAGGAGCGAGCTTGCTCCTACACAGGAAATAAATCCGCTAACCGATTTCCTACACATCCCCAGCTTGTCAGTTCGCCCCTCCAACGCCACACTAGCGGACATGAAAAATGTCAGCCCGACTTACCTCAAGCACCAATTCCTGATCGCCATGCCCCATATGGCCGACCCGAACTTTGCGCACACCTTGACCTATATCGTCGAGCACACGGCCAATGGCGCCATGGGGTTGGTGGTCAACCGCCCGCAGGACCTGAACCTGGCCGATATCCTTGAGCAACTGCGCCCGGAGATCGACCCACCCGCCAGTTGCCAGGCGGTGCCGATCTATTTCGGCGGGCCGGTGCAGACCGACCGTGGTTTCGTGCTGCACCCCACGGGCCCGACGTTTCAGGCAACGGTTGATCTGGACGGGGTATCGCTGTCCACGTCCCAGGACGTGCTGTTTGCCATCGCCGATGGCGTCGGCCCCAAGCAGAGCCTGATTACCCTGGGCTACGCGGGCTGGGAAGCCGGGCAACTGGAAGAAGAGCTGGCCAACAATGCCTGGCTGACCTGCCCGTTTGATGCCGACATTCTGTTCAATACCGCCAGCGAGCTGCGTCTTAACGCCGCGGCGGCACAGTTGGGGGTCAACCTCAACCTGCTGACCAGCCAGGCGGGACACGCCTGATGGCCTTGCGATTGATCCTCGGGTTTGACTACGGCACCAAGCAGATCGGCGTCGCCGTGGGCCAGGTCATCACCGGCCAAGCCCGCGAGCTGTGTACCTTGAAGGCGCAGAACGGCATACCGGACTGGAATCAGGTCGAAGCCCTGATCAAGGAGTGGAAGCCCGACGCGGTGGTGGTTGGCCTGCCGTTGAACATGGACGGCACCCCCAGCGATATGTGCCTGCGCGCGGAAAAATTCGCCCGCCGCCTCAATGGGCGCTACAACCTGCCGTTCTATACCCACGATGAGCGCTTGACCACCTTCGAGGCCAAGGGTGAGCGTCGCGACCGTGGCGGGCAAAAGGGCAGCTACCGCGACAACCCGGTCGACGCCATTGCCGCCGCCTTGCTGTTGCAGGGCTGGCTGGATGAAAACACCGCTTTATTTGAATCCTGACTGACGCGGCTTGCCGCGTCTTCTTACGTTTGAGCCCGGACTTTGCCAGCGTCACGCTGCCCAAGCCCCTGAAGGAGCCACCATGAGCCTGCCCAATCCCGCCGAACTGATCCGTCAGATGGCGACGAGCCTGACGACCCACTTGCAACACCGTGCCATCAGCGAGCCGCGCTTCATTGGCATCCGCACCGGTGGCGTGTGGGTCGCCCAGGCCTTGCTGCAAGAATTGGGCAGTGAGTCGCCCCTGGGCACCCTGGACGTGTCCTTCTACCGCGACGACTTCAGCCAGAACGGCCTGCACCCGCAGGTGCGTCCGTCAGAGCTGCCGTTCGAGATCGAAGGCCAGCACCTGGTGCTGATCGATGACGTGCTGATGAGCGGACGTACCATCCGCGCCGCCATGAACGAGCTGTTCGACTACGGCCGCCCGGCCAGTATCACCCTGGTCTGCCTGCTCGACCTCGACGCTGGCGAACTGCCAATCAGCCCGGATGTCGTGGGCGCAACCCTGTCGCTTTCAGCCCAGCAGCGGGTAAAATTGTCCGGTCCCACGCCGCTCGAACTCGAACTGCAAGACCTCGCCCTTTAAACCGCCTTGTAAAGAGTCCCCGCGATGACGCCTCTAGATGCCAAGCGCCCGCTGCAGCTCAACGCTCAGGGCCAGCTGCAACACTTCCTGTCCCTCGACGGCCTGCCCCGCGAATTGCTCACCGAAATCCTCGACACTGCCGACTCGTTCCTCGAAGTCGGCGGCCGGGCGGTGAAAAAAGTCCCGCTGCTGCGCGGCAAAACCATTTGCAACGTGTTCTTCGAGAACTCCACGCGCACGCGCACCACCTTCGAGCTGGCGGCCCAGCGCCTGTCAGCCGACGTGATCACCCTGAACGTCTCCACCTCGTCGGCGAGCAAGGGCGAAACCCTGCTCGACACCCTGCGCAACCTGGAAGCCATGGCGGCCGACATGTTCGTGGTACGCCACAGCGACTCGGGCGCGGCGCACTTTATCGCCGAGCACGTGTGCCCGCAGGTGGCGATCATCAACGGCGGCGATGGCCGTCACGCCCACCCGACCCAGGGCATGCTCGACATGCTCACCATCCGTCGGCACAAGGGCGGCTTTGAAAACCTCTCGGTGGCTATCGTTGGCGACATCCTGCACTCGCGGGTGGCGCGCTCGAACATGCTGGCCCTGAAAACCCTGGGCTGCCCGGACATCCGCGTGATTGCGCCGAAAACCCTGCTGCCGGTGGGTATCGAGCAATACGGGGTGAAGGTCTACACCGACATGGCTGAAGGCCTGAAGGACGTCGACGTGGTGATCATGCTGCGCCTGCAACGCGAGCGCATGGCCGGTGGCCTGCTGCCCAGCGAGGGCGAGTTCTACCGCCTGTTCGGCCTGACCACCGCGCGCCTGGCCGGCGCCAAGCCCGATGCGATTGTCATGCACCCTGGCCCGATCAACCGTGGGGTGGAGATTGAGTCGGCGGTGGCCGACGGCCCGCATTCGGTGATTCTCAACCAGGTCACCTACGGCATCGCCGTGCGCATGGCCGTGCTGTCCATGGCCATGAGCGGGCAAACAGCCCAACGTCAATTCGAGCAGGAGAACGCCCAGTGAAGCTCAGCATTCTCGGCGCCCGAGTCATCGATCCAGCCAGTGGCCTGGATCAAGTCAGCGATCTGCACCTGGAAGCCGGCAAGATCATTGCCATCGGCGCCGCACCCAGCGGTTTCAGCCCGACCCAAACCATCGACGCCAAAGGCCTGGTGGCCGCGCCTGGGCTGGTGGACCTGAACGTCGCCCTGCGCGAACCGGGCTACAGCCGCAAAGGCAGCATCGCCAGCGAAACCCGCGCCGCCGCCGCCGGTGGCGTGACCAGCCTGTGCTGCCCGCCGCAGACCAAGCCGGTACTGGACACCTCGGCCGTGACCGAGCTGATCCTCGACCGCGCCCGCGAGGCCGGCAATTGCAAAGTGTTCCCCATTGGCGCCCTGAGCAAAGGCCTGGACGGCGAACAACTGGCCGAACTGATTGCCCTGCGTGACGCCGGCTGCGTAGCCTTCGGCAATGGCCTGGAGAGTTTCCGCAGCACCCGCACCCTGTGCCGTGCGCTGGAATATGCGGCCACCTTCGACCTGACGGTGATCTTCCACTCCCAGGACCGCGACCTGGCCGAAGGTGGCCTGGCCCATGAAGGCGCCACCGCCAGTTTCCTCGGCCTTGCGGGCATCCCGGAAACCGCAGAAACCGTGGCCCTGGCCCGTGACCTGCTGTTGGTGGAGCAAAGCGGCGTACGCGCGCACTTCAGCCAACTGACCAGCGCCCGGGGCGTGGCCCTGATCGCCCAGGCGCAGGCCCGTGGCTTGCCGGTGACCGCCGATGTGGCGTTGTACCAGTTGATCCTGACGGATGAGGCGTTGATCGACTTCTCCAGCCTGTACCACGTGCAACCGCCACTGCGCACCCGCGCCGACCGTGATGGTTTGCGCGCGGCGGTGAAGTCTGGGGTAGTTTCGGCGATCTCCAGCCATCACCAGCCCCACGAACGGGATGCCAAGCTGGCACCGTTTGGCGCGACAGAGCCTGGGATCAGCAGCGTCGAGTTGCTGCTGCCATTGGCGATGACCCTGGTGGAAGATGGTTTGCTGGACCTGCCAACGCTGCTCGCACGCCTGAGTTCAGGCCCGGCCCAGGCGTTGCGCCTGCCGGCGGGCAAGTTGGCGGTGGGTTCGCCGGCAGATCTGGTGCTGTTTGATCCGGCCAGTTCCACCGTGGCTGGCGAGCAGTGGCTGTCCAGGGGGGAAAACTGCCCATTCATCGGCCATAGCTTGCCGGCGAATGTGCGCTACACCCTGGTGGACGGACGGATCAGCTACCAGACTTGATCCACACCGCTCCAATGTGGGAGCTGGCTTGCCTGCGATTGCATCACCTCAGTGTCACTGACACACCGAGGTGACTGTATCGCAGGCAAGCCAGCTCCTACAGTTCAGGATCTGCGCTTATCGACCGCCCAGCCGCTCGGCATTGCGCACCGAAATCTGCGTATTCAGCGTCCAGAAGTCATACAGCACACCCAGCAGGAACAAGCCGCCGGTCACCAGGTACAACAGGCCGGTAAGCCATTTGCCCTGATACATACGGTGCAAGCCAAACACCCCCAGGAACGCCAATAGAATCCAGGCCACGTTGTATTCGATCGGCCCTGCGGTAAAGCGCAGGTCGGCTTCGCGGTCCATCGCTGGGATCAGGAACAGGTCGATCAGCCAGCCAATTCCCAGCAAACCAAAGGTGAAGAACCAGATCGTCCCGGTCACCGGCTTGCCGTAATAGAAACGGTGCGCGCCGGTGAATCCGAAGATCCAGAGCAGGTAACCGATCATCTTGCTGTGAGTGTCCTGTTGCGAAACAGCCTGTCGATAGGTGTTCATGAATGACCTCTTTTGCCTCGATAGATAAATATTTCTGGTTTCTTTGTGACTTTTTTACAGGCACCCGACGTACGGCAAATGATATCGTCGCTTCCCTCAAAGCCTTGTACCGCCTGACTTGTGTAGGACAATTGCGACGGTTCGTCGCGGTTTTCCTGATTTTGACGTCAAGGTTCAGTCGACAAACGGCCTGAGAAAGACACTAAAAGCTGTTATAAAGTTGCGCGCAAACCAACAAGAGCCTGCCTTATGCGACCATTTTTAAAGACATGGCTAACCATTTGCCTATTAATGCCACTGGCCGCCCACGCCACCAATCGTGAGCAACGACTTCCGAACGTCAATGGTTTCACCCCTAAAGTCCACGCCACTACCAGCTCCGCCAAATCGGTAAAACTCACCGTCAAGCGCCCGACTCAAGTGAGCAAGGCCCACGGTAAAGCAGTTTCCGGCCTGGTTGCGAACAATAACCAGCAAAGCAGCAAAGTCCTCAGCCGTGCGGTCAACGTGCTCGGTACGCCTTATCGTTGGGGCGGCAGCAGCCCAAGTAAAGGCTTTGATTGCAGCGGCCTGGTGAAATACGCCTTCAATGATGTAGCTGCGGTGGATTTACCACGCACCTCCAATGCCATGGCCAGCGGCCACGGGCAGAAAGTCGATCGCAAGGATTTGAAGCCTGGCGACCTGCTGTTCTTCAAGCTCAAGAGCCGCCAAGTCAACCATGTTGCCATCTACCTGGGCAACGACCGCTTCATTCACGCACCGCGGCGTGGCAAGTCGGTCAGCATCGACACCCTGAAAAAGCCGTTCTGGAACAAGAACTACGTGATTGCCAAGCGTGTGCTGCCTAAAGAGCAGAACAACCTGCGGATCGTGCAACGCTGATTCAAGGCTGAAATGCGGTAAAACATGTGGGAGCGGGCTTGCTCGCGAATGCAATAGATCAGCCACCAAAGAGGGTGACTGACACACCGCATTCGCGAGCAAGCCCGCTCCCACATTTGATTTTTATTGCCCGCAAGACCTCACATGTCGGTAGGCACCCTCGCCTTCTGCTGTGCCTCTTCCCGGCTGACGACCCCTTCCCCGACCAGCCCCTTCAAGCTCATATCCAACGTCTTCATCCCCAACGCCCCACCCGTCTGGATCGCCGAGTACAACTGCGCCACCTTGTCCTCGCGGATCAGGTTACGGATCGCCGGTGTACCGAGCATGATTTCATGGGCCGCCACGCGCCCGCCGCCAACTTTTTTCAGTAACACCTGGGAAACCACCGCCTGCAGCGACTCCGAGAGCATCGAACGGACCATGGCCTTTTCCCCTGCCGGGAATACGTCCACCAGCCGGTCCACGGTCTTTGCCGCCGAACTGGTGTGCAGGGTGCCAAGCACCAGGTGCCCGGTTTCAGCCGCCGTCAGGGCCAGGCGGATGGTTTCCAGGTCGCGCAACTCACCCACCAGGATCACGTCCGGGTCTTCGCGCAACGCAGAGCGCAGGGCCGTGGAAAAGCTGTGGGTGTCGCGATGTACCTGGCGCTGGTTGATCAGTGCCTTGCGCGGTTCATGGACAAATTCGATGGGGTCTTCAAGGGTGAGGATGTGCTGATGGCGGGTGTTGTTGAGGTAATCGACCATCGCCGCCAGGGTAGTGGACTTGCCCGAGCCCGTCGCACCGGTCACCAGTACCAACCCCCTGGGCAACTCGGTAATGCGCCGGAATATATCGCCCAGCCCCAGGGTTTCGAGGCTCTGGACCTGGGAGGGAATCGTGCGAAACACCGCGCCTATCCCCCGGTGCTGGCGGAACACGTTGGCGCGAAAGCGCGCAACGCCAGGTAACTCGAAGGAAAAATCCGTTTCAAGAGATGTTTCGAAATCCTTTTGTTGATGCTTATTGAGGATCGGGCTGAGCAAGTCCGCAACTTGCGTAGCACTCAATGATGGCCAATCGAGTGGCACCACCTCACCGTCAATTCGCATCCTCGGCGCCAGCCCTGCCGACAGATGCAGGTCGGAGGCGCCCCGGCTGACGCTTGCGGCCAGCAGTTCAGTGATGTCCATAGGGCTATCCATTTCCAGTAGAATGCCGCGGACTCCATATCCACGGGCGCAACTTGAATGTCGACCATAGCAGACAATATTGGCCTGGTTAGTCAGCGGATCCGTGCTGCGGCCCAGGCCGTGCAACGCGATGAATCCAGCGTGCATTTGCTGGCGGTCAGCAAGACCAAGCCCGCGCAAGCCGTGCGCGAAGCCTATGCCGCCGGGATGCGCGACTTCGGCGAGAACTACTTGCAGGAAGCCCTCGGCAAACAAGCCGAATTAACCGACCTGCCCTTGAGTTGGCACTTCATCGGCCCCATTCAATCGAACAAGACGCGCGCTATCGCCGAGAACTTCGCTTGGGTGCACTCTGTGGACCGCCTGAAAATCGCCCAACGCCTGTCCGAGCAACGCCCGGCCGACCTGCCAGCACTCAATATCTGCATTCAGGTCAATGTCAGTGGCGAAGCCAGCAAATCCGGCTGTACACCCGCCGATTTGCCAGCGCTGGCCGAGGCGATCAGCGCCCTGCCGCGTTTGAAGCTAAGGGGCCTGATGGCGATTCCCGAGCCTACCGAGGACCGTGCCGCGCAAGATGCCGCGTTCGCAGCCGTGCGTGACTTGCAAGCGAGCCTGAACCTTGGGCTCGACACACTTTCCATGGGCATGAGCCATGACCTTGAGTCGGCCATTGCCCAAGGGGCCACCTGGGTGCGGATCGGTACCGCCCTGTTTGGCGCCCGCGACTACGGCCAGCCATGAAAATGGCTGACTTCCATCTGAGTAAGGACCTGTCATGAGCAACACGCGTATAGCCTTTATCGGCGCCGGCAACATGGCGGCCAGCCTGATCGGCGGCCTGCGGGCCAAGGGCCTGGAAGCTGCGCAGATTCGCGCCAGCGATCCCGGCGCCGAGACCCGCGCCCGGGTGAGTGCCGAGCACGGTATCCAGACCTTTGCCGACAACGCCGAGGCCATCCAGGGTGTCGACGTGATTGTGCTGGCGGTCAAGCCACAGGCCATGAAGGCCGTGTGCGAAGCCCTGCGCCCAAGCCTGGCGCCGCAACAACTGGTGGTGTCGATTGCCGCCGGCATCAACTGCGCCAGCATGAACACCTGGCTCGGCGCCCAGCCCATCGTACGCTGCATGCCCAACACGCCATCGCTGTTGCGCCAGGGCGTGAGCGGCTTGTACGCGACGGCACAAGTCAGCACCGCTCAGCGTGAGCAGGCCCAGGAACTGCTGTCGGCCGTGGGCATGGCCCTGTGGCTGGAAGAAGAACAGCAACTGGATGCCGTCACCGCCGTGTCCGGCAGTGGCCCGGCGTATTTCTTCCTGCTGGTCGAAGCCATGACCGAGGCTGGCGTGAAGCTGGGCCTGCCACGGGAAATCGCCGAGCAACTGACTCAGCAAACCGCCTTCGGCGCCGCGCATATGGTGGTGTCCAGCGATGTGGATGCAGCCGAGTTGCGCCGTCGCGTGACATCGCCCAATGGCACCACACAGGCTGCCATCGAATCGTTCCAGGCCGGGGGCTTTGAAGCCCTGGTCGAAAAAGCACTGGGTGCCGCCGCGCACCGCTCGGCCGAACTGGCCGAACAACTAGGTCAATAAGGAGCCAATATGATTGGTTTGAACACCGCAGCCGTCTACGTGCTGCAAACCCTCGGCAGTCTGTATCTGCTGATCGTGCTGTTGCGTTTTGTGTTGCAACTGGTACGCGCCAACTTCTACAACCCTCTGTGCCAGTTCGCCGTGAAGGCCACCCAGCCGTTGCTCAAGCCGTTGCGCCGGATGATCCCGAGCCTGTTCGGCCTGGACATGTCATCGCTGGTACTGGCGATCCTGGTCCAACTGGCGCTGATGGCCCTGACGCTGTTGCTGACCTACGGCACCACCGGCAACTTCCTGCAACTGATGGTGTGGGCCCTGATCGGCGTGACCGCACTGTTCCTGAAGATTTTCTTCTTTGCCCTGATCATCAGCGTGATCCTGTCCTGGGTCGCACCGGGCAGCCATAACCCTGGCGCCGAACTGGTCAACCAGATCTGCGAGCCCGCCCTGGCGCCGTTCCGCAAGATCCTGCCGAACCTCGGCGGCCTGGATATCTCGCCGATCCTCGCGTTCATGGTGCTCAAGCTCCTGGATATGCTGGTGATCAACAACCTGGCGGCGATGACCATGATGCCGGACATCCTGCGCCTGCTGATCTGACCTTTGTAGGAGCCGGCTTGCCGGCGATGGCACCCGCGAAAACGCCATCGCCGACAAGCCGGCTCCTACAGAAACAAGCCGTCATCAGCCCGGACAAGGTTCGCTTGCCGCTAGCCCCCCCGCTCTTTAGACTTACGCCTCATTTAAACGAGAGCAGGGTCGATGCCAGCTGCCTTCCCCCCCGATTCTGTTGGACTGGTCGTGCCCCAAGTGGCGCACTTCAGCGAACCCCTGGCCCTGGCCTGCGGTCGATCGCTGCCGGCCTATGACCTGATCTATGAAACCTACGGCGCGCTGAACGCCACGGCCAGCAATGCCGTGCTGATCTGCCACGCCCTGTCTGGCCATCATCACGCGGCGGGCTACCACAGCGCCGACGAGCGCAAGCCCGGCTGGTGGGACAGCTGCATCGGCCCCGGCAAGCCCATCGACACCAACAAGTTCTTTGTGGTCAGCCTGAACAACCTCGGCGGCTGCAACGGGTCCACCGGCCCCAGCAGCCTCAACCCGGAGACCGGCAAGCCGTTTGGCGCCGACTTCCCGGTGTTGACCGTGGAAGACTGGGTGCACAGCCAGGCACGCCTGGCCGACCTGCTCGGTGTACGCCAATGGGCGGCGGTGATCGGCGGCAGCCTGGGCGGCATGCAGGCGCTGCAATGGACCATCACTTACCCCGACCGTGTGCGCCATTGCCTGGCCATCGCCTCGGCCCCCAAGTTGTCGGCACAGAACATCGCCTTCAACGAAGTGGCGCGCCAGGCGATCCTCACCGACCCGGAGTTCCACGGCGGTTCGTTCCAGGAAGCGGGCGTGATCCCCAAGCGCGGGCTGATGCTGGCGCGGATGGTCGGGCACATCACCTACCTGTCGGATGACTCCATGGGCGAGAAATTCGGCCGTGGGCTCAAGAGCGAGAAGCTCAACTACGACTTCCACAGCGTCGAGTTCCAGGTCGAAAGTTACCTGCGCTATCAGGGCGAGGAGTTCTCCGGGCGTTTCGACGCCAACACCTACCTGCTGATGACCAAGGCCCTGGACTACTTCGACCCGGCGGCAAACTTTGATGACGACCTGGCGAAAACCTTCGAGGGTGCCAGCGCCAAGTTCTGCGTGATGTCGTTTACCACCGACTGGCGCTTCTCCCCGGCCCGTTCGCGGGAACTGGTGGATGCGCTGATGGCCGCGCGCAAAGACGTCTGCTACCTGGAGATCGATGCACCGCAAGGCCACGATGCCTTCCTGATCCCGATCCCACGTTATTTGCAGGCTTTCAGCAACTACATGAACCGCATTACTTTGTGAGAACGCCATGAGAGCCGACCTGGAAATCATCCAAGACTGGATCCCCGCCGGCAGCCGCGTGCTCGACCTCGGTTGCGGCGATGGCGAACTGCTGAGCTGGCTGCGCGACAACAAGCAAGTCACCGGCTATGGCCTGGAAAACGACCCGGACAACATCGCCCAGTGCGTGGCCAAGGGCATCAACGTGATCGAGCAGGACCTGGACAAGGGCCTGGGCAACTTTGCCAGCAACAGCTTCGATATCGTGGTGATGACCCAGGCCCTGCAGGCCGTGCACTACCCGGATCGGATCCTCGACGAAATGTTGCGTGTCGGCCGCCAGTGCATCATTACCTTCCCCAACTTCGGCCACTGGCGCTGCCGCTGGTACCTGGCCACCAAGGGCCGGATGCCAGTGTCGGACTTCCTGCCATACACCTGGTACAACACACCGAACATTCACTTCTGCACCTTCGAGGATTTCGAAGCACTGTGCAGCGGGCGCGAAGCCAAAGTGATCAACCGCCTTGCCGTCGATCAACAGCACCGCCACGGCTGGGCGAGTAAGCTATGGCCTAATCTTTTAGGTGAGATCGGGATTTATCGGGTCAGCAGTCCCGGCCTGACCGACCATCAGATTGCCGTCTAACCATTTTCGAGGAGGACGATCATGAGTCGCCTGGCTATTTTTCTACTCACCGCCTGCCTGGGCGCCAGTGCCATGGCCGCCGGCCCTATCGACAGTAACCGGCAGAAGGCGTTTGGTGATATCACCGTGCACTACAGCACCTTCACCTCCAGCTTCCTGCAACCCGAGACGGCCCAGGCTGTAGGCGTGGTGCGCAGCAAGAACAAGGGCATGATCAACGTATCGGTGATCAAGGGTGTCGAGCCCGTGGCGGCGCAAGTGACCGGCACGATCAAGGACTTGACCGGCAAGAGTGAAATGCTGACCTTCAAGCAAATCACTGAAAAAGGCGCGATCTACTACCTCGCCCCCTACTCGGTGCCGCAGCAGGAATTCCGCACCTTTACCATCAATGTTGAAACCGGCGGCAAGGCCCACGGTTTCAGTTTCACCCAAGAACTGTTCCCGGCCGAATAATGAACCTGACACAACTCGTACTGGCCAGCCATAACGCCGGCAAACTCAAGGAACTCCAGGCCATGCTCGGCGAATCGGTGCAATTGCGCTCGATTGGCGAGTTCAGCCAGGTGGAACCGGAAGAAACCGGCCTGTCGTTCGTTGAAAACGCCATCCTCAAGGCCCGCAATGCCGCGCGCATTTCCGGCCTGCCGGCATTGGCCGACGATTCTGGCCTGGCCGTGGACTTTCTTGGCGGCGCGCCCGGCATCTACTCGGCGCGTTATGCCGACGGCAAAGGCGATGCGGCGAACAATGCCAAGTTGCTGGACGCTCTCAAGGATGTACCAGAGGCGATGCGTGGCGCGCAGTTCGTCTGCGTGCTGGCCCTTGTGCGGCATGCCGACGACCCGCTGCCGATCCTCTGCGAAGGCTTGTGGCACGGGCGCATCCTGCATGCGGCCAGTGGCGAGCATGGGTTTGGCTATGACCCGCTGTTCTGGGTGCCGGAGCGCAAAGTCTCCAGCGCCGAACTGAGCCCCGCCGACAAGAACCAGATCAGCCACCGCGCCCGTGCAATGGATTTGCTGCGCCAGCGCCTGGGCTTGAAATGACCCACGACACCCCGGCGCTGCCGCTGATCCACGGCGGCGCGCAAACACCTCGGGCGACCCTGCCAGTGCTGCCGCCCCTGGCGCTGTACATCCACATCCCGTGGTGCGTGCGCAAATGCCCTTATTGCGACTTCAACTCCCACACCGCCAGCCCGGTGTTGCCGGAAGAAGAGTACGTCGACGCACTGTTGGCGGACCTCGACCAGGATCTGCACGCGGTATATGGCCGTGAGTTGAGCTCGATTTTCTTTGGTGGCGGTACGCCAAGCTTGTTCAGCGCCGCGGCATTGGGCCGGCTGCTCAAGGGCGTCGAACAACGTATCCCGTTTACCAGCGATATCGAAATCACCCTGGAAGCCAATCCCGGCACCTTCGAACAAGAGAAGTTCGTGGCTTATCGCAAGCTGGGGATCAATCGCCTGTCCATCGGTATCCAGAGCTTCCAGCAGGAAAAACTCAAGGCCCTGGGCCGCATCCACAATGGCGATGAGGCCGTAAGAGCCGCCGGCATGGCGCGCCAGGCCGGTTTCGACAACTTCAACCTGGACCTGATGCACGGCTTGCCCGATCAGTCCCTGGACGATGCGCTGGGCGACCTGCGCCAGGCCATCGCCCTCAAGCCGACCCATCTGTCGTGGTACCAACTGACCCTGGAACCCAACACAGTGTTCTGGAACCAGCCGCCGACGCTGCCGGAAGACGACACCCTGTGGGATATCCAGGAAGCCGGCCAGGCCCTGCTCGCCGAACACGGTTACGCCCAATATGAAGTCTCGGCCTACGCCCAGCCGGACCGGCCCGCGCGGCATAACCTCAACTACTGGAGCTTTGGCGACTTTATCGGCATCGGTGCCGGTGCCCACGGCAAGCTCAGCCATCCAGACGGGCGCATCGTGCGCACCTGGAAGACTCGCGCACCGAAGGACTACCTCAACCCGGCTAAAAGCTTTCAGGCAGGCATGAAAGAGCTGACCAACGAAGAGTTGCCCTTCGAGTTCCTGATGAACGCCCTGCGCCTTACCGACGGCGTTGAGGCCAGTCTTTACGCCGAACGCACCGGCCTGGACCTGGCCAGCCTGGATGAGTCCCGGCGCGAGGCAGAACAAAGTGGCTTATTGCAGGTCGAACCGTCACGCCTGGCGGCCACCGACCGTGGGCAACTCTTTCTCAATGACCTGCTGCAGAAGTTTTTGAGCTGATCGCTCTAAGGAAATCCCATGGATCTGGTACTCGACCTGCTTGCCACCGTATCCCGCTGGAG
Source organism: Pseudomonas sp. 25 R 14 (assembly GCF_900004755.1). Classification (NCBI taxonomy): domain Bacteria; kingdom Pseudomonadati; phylum Pseudomonadota; class Gammaproteobacteria; order Pseudomonadales; family Pseudomonadaceae; genus Pseudomonas; species Pseudomonas sp. 25 R 14. Next base: position 246,993 of record NZ_CVTS01000028.1, read on the forward strand.
CCGCAGTAACCTGTCAGAAATATCCCTGGCGCTCGTCGGCTGCCTGCTGGTGCTGTTTGGCGCCGACATCAAGGGCTGGGTCGAAGCACGCCTGGGCAACATCGCCGGCGCCTTGCGCGTACCGTTGATGGCGCTGCTGTGCATGATCGGCAGCGGTGCTGCGCTGATCTACGCCACGCCGTGGATTGTGCGGGGGTTGAGCCAGTTTAATAACTACAGTTTGGCGCCGGTGTTGTTGGTGGTGCTGGTGCTGATTGGCGTGGTTGCCGACCGCCGCTGACCAAAAGCCCAACACCAAAAAACTGTAGGAGCGAGATTGCTCGCGAAGAACGTTAACGATAACGCAGAGCTATCAGGTAGCCCGCGTCGCCTGTCCGTTTTTCGCGAGCAAGCTCGCTCCTACAGTTGATCGCATTTCAGTCTTCTAGCTGATCAAGCCAGCTTTTCGAACTTCAAATCCCAAACCCCATGCCCCAACCGCTCGCCACGACGCTCGAACTTGGTGATCGGGCGCTCGGCCGGGCGTGGCACACATTGGCCGTCTTCGGCCAGGTTGCGGTAGCCAGGGGCGATGTTCATCACTTCCAGCATGTACTCCGCGTAGGGTTCCCAGTCGGTGGCCATGTGCAGGATGCCGCCCACTTTCAGCTTGCTGCGCACCAGTTCCGCGAAGGAGGCCTGGACGATACGGCGCTTGTGGTGACGGCTCTTGTGCCACGGATCCGGGAAAAACAGCATCAGGCGGTCGAGGCTGTTGTCGGCGATGCAGCGGTTGAGCACTTCAATCGCGTCGCAGTCGTAGACCCGCAGGTTTTTCAAGCCTTGGGTCAGCACGCCGTTAAGCAATGCGCCCACGCCCGGACGGTGCACTTCGACACCGATAAAGTCTTGCTCGGGCGCAGCTGCGGCCATTTCCAGCAGGGAATGACCCATGCCGAAGCCGATTTCCAGGGAGCGCGGGGCCGAGCGGCCAAACACCTGGTCAAAGTCCACCGGCGCATCGGCCAGGGGTAGGACGAACAGCGGCGTGCCTTGTTCCAGGCCCTTTTGCTGGCCTTCAGTCATGCGCCCGGCACGCATCACAAAACTCTTGATGCGGCGGTGCTTGGACTCGTCGCCTTCTTCCACGGGGTTCGGCGTTTCGTTTGATTCAGTCATCAATGGCTCTTACTTGATCAGACCATCCAGCGGCGAGGAGGCGCTGGCGTAAAGTTTTTTCGGCATGCGACCGGCGAGGTATGCCAGGCGGCCGGCGACAATCGCGTGTTTCATGGCTTCGGCCATCATGATCGGCTGTTGCGCGTTGGCGATGGCCGAGTTCATCAGCACCGCTTCGCAGCCCAGCTCCATGGCAATGGTAGCGTCGGACGCGGTACCGACACCCGCGTCCACCAACACCGGGATCTTGGCTTCTTCGAGGATGATCTGCAGGTTGTACGGGTTGCAGATCCCCAGGCCCGTACCGATCAGACCGGCCAGCGGCATGACCGCGATGCAGCCGATCTCGGCCAGTTGGCGGGCGATGATCGGGTCATCGCTGGTGTAGACCATCACGTCGAAACCTTCCTTGACCAGGGTTTCGGCGGCCTTGAGGGTTTCGATCACGTTGGGGAACAGGGTTTTCTGATCCGCCAGCACTTCCAGCTTCACCAGGTTGTGACCGTCGAGCAGCTCACGGGCCAGGCGGCAGGTGCGCACGGCTTCGATGGCGTCGTAGCAACCGGCGGTGTTCGGCAGGATGGTGTAGCGGTCCGGCGGCAGGATATCCAGCAGGTTCGGTTCGCCCGGGTTCTGGCCGATGTTGGTGCGGCGCACGGCTACCGTCACGATCTCGGCGCCCGAGGCTTCGATAGCCAGGCGGGTTTCTTCCATGTCACGGTACTTGCCGGTGCCTACCAGCAAACGCGACTGGTAGGTACGACCGGCCAGGACGAAGGGCTTGTCGCTACGAACGATGCTCATGGGAAATCCTCGCAATTGGTTGAGGTTCTGCAGAATCCGGATACGTGCCGGCAGGCTAGCCGCCGCCGATGGCGTGGACCACTTCGATCTGGTCGCCTTCGGCGAGGGCGGTGTCGGGGTGCTGGCTACGCGGGACGATATCCTGGTTGAGCTCCACTGCGACGCGACGTCCGGTCAGTTCCAGACGGGCCAGCAGGGCCGCGACGGTTTCACCGTCGGGCAGTTCATAGGGTTCGCCGTTCAACTGAATGCGCATGCCAGGGCCGCCATCGTTTTTAGGGGCCAGCATTCTAGCCTGATCATGACCTGAAGGTCAGCTACAAGCGTCAAGCGGTCATTGCAGGCGCCAGGCGGCCAGGCCAAGGCATAGCCAGCCGATCAGGAACGCCAGGCCGCCGAACGGGGTGATGATCCCCAGCTTGCCGATGCCGATGGTGGTCAGCAGATACAGGCTGCCGGAGAACAGCAGGATACCGATGGTAAACGACACCCCGGCCCACATCACCAGGCGCCCGGGCAGGTGCGCGGCCAGCAAGGCCACGCCAAACAAGGCCAGGGCGTGTACCAACTGATAGGTCACGCCAGTGTGGAAAATCGCCAGGTATTCAGCACTCAGGCTTTTTTTCAGGCCGTGGGCGGCAAATGCGCCGAGGGCAACACCGGTAAAACCGAAAAAAGCCGCCAACATCAGAAAGCCACGCAGCATGAGGAACTCCAGTCAGACTCATTGGACAGGGTCTGTATAATGGCCCGCTCAACGGGTTCGGCCAAGCCATCTCTATGCTGCGTGTCCTCTTCAGTCGTTTTCTCAAAGTCGTGAAATGGTTTGTCATCGGCAGTATTTTGCTGGTGCTGCTGTTTCGTGTAGTACCGCCGCCGTTCACTGCGCTGATGATCGAACGCAAGATCGAATCCTGGGTCGACGGCGAGCCCATCGACCTGCAACGCACCTGGGTGCCGTGGGATGAGATCTCCGACGACCTGAAAGTGGCGGTCATGGCCGGCGAAGACCAGCGCTTCCCCCAGCACTGGGGCTTTGATTTCGGCGCGATCCAGGCCGCCCTGCTGCATAACGAGCGCGGCGGCTCGATTCGCGGCGCCAGCACGCTGAGCCAGCAGGTGTCGAAAAACCTTTTCTTATGGGCCGGCCGCAGTTATTTGCGCAAGGGCCTGGAAGCCTGGTTTACCGGACTGATCGAAATCCTGTGGCCCAAGCAGCGGATTCTTGAGGTGTACCTCAATAGCGTGGAATGGGATGAAGGGGTGTTTGGCGCAGACGCGGCGGCTCGGCACCACTTTGGGGTGAGTGCCAAGGGGCTTTCGCGGCAGCAGGCCAGCTATCTGGCGGCGGTGCTGCCTAACCCGCGGGTGTGGAGTGCCAGCCACCCGACGGCATATGTGGCGCGGCGGGCGGCGTGGATTCGTCAGCAGATGGGGCAGTTGGGCGGTACAGGCTATTTGAATGAGCTGAACAAAACACGCCAGGCGCCGTGGTCAAACTGACACCACACAAAACCAAATGTGGGAGTAAGCCCGCTCTCACATTTTTGTGACCGCGCTATATTTGAGGTTGTCGACTGCAAACAAAAATGCCCCGATCTTTCGATCGGGGCATTTTTTTGGCCATTCGCTGCGTGTTAGGCGGCGATCGACAGTTTCAGCTTGTTCATCGCGCTTTTCTCAAGCTGACGAATCCGCTCGGCCGACACGTTGTACTTCTGGGCCAGGTCATGCAGCGTGGCTTTTTCTTCTGCCAGCCAGCGCTGGTAGAGAATGTCACGACTGCGGTCGTCCAGCACTTCCAGCGCTTCGTGCAGGTTGTGGTTGGAGTTGTCGCTCCAGTCGGCATCTTCCAGTTGACGCGCCGGATCGTACCGGTGGTCTTCCAGATAGTTGGCCGGCGATTGGAAAGCACTGTCGTCGTCCGCTTCGGCGGCCGGGTCGAAGGCCATGTCATGGCCGGTCAGGCGACTTTCCATCTCGCGCACTTCCCGCGGCTCCACGCCGAGGCTTTCCGCCACACGGTGGACTTCCTCGTTGTTCAGCCACGCCAGGCGTTTTTTCTGGCTGCGCAGGTTGAAGAACAGCTTGCGCTGGGCCTTGGTGGTCGCGACTTTCACAATGCGCCAGTTGCGCAGGATGAACTCGTGAATCTCCGCCTTGATCCAGTGCACGGCGAACGACACCAGACGCACGCCCATTTCCGGGTTGAAGCGCTTTACAGCCTTCATCAGGCCGACGTTGCCTTCCTGGATCAGGTCAGCCTGGGCCAGGCCGTAGCCGCTATAGCTACGGGCGATATGTACGACAAAACGCAGGTGGGCGAGCACCATCTGCCGAGCCGCCCCCAAATCCTGCTCATAATAGAGACTCTCGGCCAGTTCACGCTCCTGCTCGGGCGTCAGCAAAGGAATGCTGTTGACCGTGTGCACATAGGCTTCCAGGTTCGCGCCTGGGACCAGAGCATAAGCAGGTTGCAAAGAAGTGGTCATACGAAAAAACCTCCGACTCACATAACTCGTGCAGTTCAGCACTGCGAAAATTGACCGGAAACCGTAGGACAAGTTCCCTATAAACGCTGAAAGGTCAATACAAGCAAAAAGACACTATTTCGGCGCCAACTCCCTGAGATGGCGTGCGACTGCGATCCATGCACCGATATAACCCAACAACACCGCGCCAAGCAAGAGTGATAGACCATCGGCAGCGGGTACGCCAGCCAAGGCAAAATCACTGCCATACAAACCGGCCAGGCCGATTACCGCGTCGTTCAGCCAATCCAGGCCAAACGCCAATACGCCCCAGGACAGAATCCCGGCACCGAAGCCATAAAGCGCGCCCATGTACAGAAAAGGACGACGCACATAGCTGTCTGTGCCGCCGACCAGTTTAATCACTTCTATCTCGGTGCGGCGGTTTTCAATATGAAGACGAATGGTATTGCCTATCACCAAAAGTAATGCAGAAACCAGCAACACCGTCAGGCCGAAGACAAACCGGTCGCCCAGCTTGAGAATCGCCGCCAGACGCTCGACCCAGACTAAATCAAGCTGCGCTTGTTGTACCTTGGGCAGTTCAGCCAGTTTTTGTCTTAATGCTTCAAGGGCGGTCTTGTCGACCTCATTCGGCGTGACCAGTACTACGCCCGGCAGCGGGTTCTGCGGCAGCTCCTTGAGCGCCTCGCCCAGGCCCGATTGCTGCTGGAATTCTTCCAGGGCCTGTTCACGACTGATGTACTCGGCATCCGCCACGCCTGGGATGTTCTTGATCTGCTCGCGCAGGGCCTCGCCTTCATTGGCGCTGGCGTCCAGTTGCAGGTACAGGGAAATCTGCGCCGCGCGCTGCCAGGAACCGCCGAGGCGCTCGACATTATTAAGCAGCAATGACAAACCCATCGGCAGGCTCAAGGCCACGGCCATCACCAGGCAGGTAAAGAAGCTGCCAATCGGCTGCTTGCCCAGGCGGCGCAGGCTGTCCACCAGGCTGGCGCGATGGCTTTCGATCCAGGCGTGCAGCAGGGTGCTGAAGTCCGGACCGTCGTCTTCGTCGCGTTTCTTTTTCTGCGGCTGCGGGTCGGCCGGTTTCGGCGCCACGCGCTCGGAGACTTTAGGGCTACGTGTGGCACTCATACGCCAGCCTCCCCATCACCAATCAGGCGACCGCGTTGCAAGGTCAGCATGCGATGGCGCATGCGCGCGATCAATGCCAGGTCGTGGCTGGCAATCAGCACGCTGGTGCCCAGGCGATTGATGTCTTCAAAAACCCCCATGATTTCTGCAGCCAGGCGCGGATCGAGGTTACCGGTCGGTTCATCCGCCAGCAGCAAGGCCGGGCGATGAACGATGGCGCGGGCAATGCCGACACGCTGTTGCTGGCCGGTGGACAGGTCGCCGGGGTACAGGTCGGTCTTGTCCGACAGCGCCACACGTTCCAGGGCCGAATCCACACGCTTGACGATCTCGGCCTTGGACAGCCCGAGAATCTGCAATGGCAGGGCGATGTTGTTGAACACCGTGCGATCGAACAGCAACTGGTGGTTCTGGAACACGACGCCGATCTGCCGGCGCAGAAATGGAATCTGCGCATTACTGATAGTGGCCAGATCCTGGCCCGCCAGCAGCAACTTGCCGGTGGTGGGACGCTCCATGGCCAGCAGTAGGCGCAGCAAGGTACTTTTGCCGGCGCCGGAATGACCGGTGACAAACAAGAACTCGCCACGGCGTACCCGGAAACTCAGCTCATGCAAGCCCACATGCCCATTGGCATAGCGCTTACCGACCTGTTCGAATCGAATCATGAACGCTCCCGCTCGGCAAACAGTGCCTGGACAAAGGGTTCGGCTTCAAACGTGCGCAGGTCATCAATACCTTCGCCGACACCGATATAACGAATCGGCAGCCCGAATTGTTTGGCCAGGGCGAAAATCACCCCACCCTTGGCCGTGCCATCGAGCTTAGTCAACGCCAGGCCAGTCAGTTGCACCGTCTGGTTGAATTGCTTGGCCTGGCTGATCGCGTTCTGCCCGGTGCCGGCATCCAGCACCAACAACACCTCGTGCGGCGCATCGGCGTCGAGCTTGCCGATGACCCGGCGCACTTTCTTCAATTCTTCCATCAGGTTGTCTTTGGTGTGCAGGCGACCGGCGGTATCGGCAATTAGTACGTCGATGTTACGGGCCTTGGCGGCCTGCACGGCATCGAAGATCACCGAGGCGGAATCGGCGCCGGTGTGCTGGGCGATGACCGGGATCTTGTTGCGCTCGCCCCATACCTGCAATTGCTCCACGGCAGCGGCGCGGAAGGTGTCACCGGCGGCGAGCATGACTTTCTTGCCTTCCAGTTGCAGCTTCTTCGCCAACTTGCCGATAGTGGTGGTCTTGCCGGCGCCGTTGACGCCTACGACCAGAATCACGAACGGCTTGTTCTCGGTGATGACCAGCGGTGCTTCCACCGGCTTGAGCATGGCGGCCAACTCGGCCTGCAATGACTTATAAAGTGCATCGGCATCAGTGAGCTGCTTGCGCGCAACCTTCTGGGTCAAGCTTTGGATAATGACGGCGGTGGCTTCGACGCCCACGTCAGCGGTCAGCAGACGGGTCTCGATATCTTCGAGCAGTTCGTCATCAATGATCTTCTTGCCCAGGAACAGGCTGGCCATGCCTTCGCCGATGCTGGCGCTGGTCTTGCTCAGGCCTTGCTTGAGGCGGGCGAAGAAGCCGGTCTTGCTGGTTTCGGCAGGCGCTTCGACAGGTGCAGGTACCAAGGCAGCCTCGATGACTGCGGGTGCAGCGATCACCACCGGAGCGGGCTCGACTACCAGCGGGGCCGGTTCAGCAACGACGGGTAGCGGCTCGACAGGCTCGACAGGCTCGGCAATGGCAGGAATCGGCGGCGCCACATGCTCGGCCTGTACATCCTCGACCAACGCCACAGGCTCTTCAGCCACCGGCAATGTCGGCCATGGCTTGTGCTCTGGCTCTGGCGCAGCTTCCACCACCGGCTGCAAAACCGGCTCGGCGATAGGCAACACGACCGGCGCCGGCGCCTCGACGACGGGCTCGGCCACCCGCTCAATCACCGGCTCACTTTGCAGGAGCGGCTGCGGAGCAGGCTCAGGTTGGACTTGCGGCTGTTCGACGACGGTTTCCTGCGGCTTTTTGCGCAGCCATCCAAACAGGCCTTTTTTCTCGCCAGCCGCAGCTGGGTTCTTCTTGTCGTCGTTGGAACCAAACATGGAGGACGGCTATCTCAAGGTAGCGACGCGCCAAGGTGGCGCCCCGGTAAATAATATTCAATGCGCAACAGACTGTTTTTTAGCCAGCTTGTTCATGCGCAGTATTTTGTGAGGCGTGAATACAGCCTCAACAAATCGATTCAATATAGGACTGAAGCGACAAAATCGGCGAAAAGCGGATGAAAACCGGGGAAACCCACCGATAACTCCATCTTTACGACGACTGGATCCGAAACGATATGACCGCCGCAGTGGCCGTCGCTAATACGGATCAGTATCCTAGCACCTCCTCGCCCGCCGACGCTAAGACCAAGCGGGCAGCCCAACAGGTTTAAAAACGAATGAATGCTCTAGCCCGCCGCGCCGCAGGCCTGCTGCTCAGCACAGTTTGTCTGCCCCTTTCAGCCTTGGCTGCCGATCCTCAACCCACCCACGAATTCACTCTGGACAACGGCCTCAAGGTCGTCGTGCGCGAAGACCATCGCGCCCCGGTGGTGGTATCGCAGGTCTGGTACAAGGTCGGCTCCAGCTACGAAACCCCAGGCCAGACCGGCTTGTCCCACGCCCTGGAACACATGATGTTCAAGGGCAGCTCCAAGACCGGCCCCGGCGAAGCCTCGTTGATCCTGCGCGACCTGGGTGCCGAGGAAAACGCCTTCACCAGCGATGACTACACGGCCTACTACCAAGTACTGGCCCGTGACCGCCTGGGCGTCGCCCTGGAGCTGGAGGCTGATCGCATGGCCACCCTGCGCCTGCCGGCCGACGAGTTCAGCCGCGAGATCGAAGTGATCAAGGAAGAGCGCCGCCTGCGCACCGATGACAACCCGATGTCCAAGGCCTTCGAGCGCTTCAAGGCGATGGCCTATCCGGCCAGTGGCTACCACACGCCGACCATCGGCTGGATGGCTGACCTGGACCGCATGAAGGTCGAGGAACTGCGCCACTGGTACCAATCCTGGTACGTGCCGAACAACGCCACCCTGGTGGTGGTCGGCGACGTGACTCCGGACGAGGTGAAAACCCTGGCCCAGCGTTACTTCGGCCCGATCCCCAAGCGTGACGTGCCACCGGCGAAAAAACCGCTGGAGTTGGCCGAGCCGGGCGAGCGCCTGCTGACCCTGCACGTGCAGACTCAATTGCCGAGCGTCATCCTGGGCTTCAACGTCCCGGGCCTGGCCACCGCCGAAGACAAGCGCTCGGTCAATGCCCTGCGCCTGATCTCGGCCCTGCTCGATGGCGGCTACAGCGCGCGCATCCCAAGCCAGCTGGAACGCGGTGAAGAACTGGTGTCCGGGGCTTCGACCAACTACGACGCCTACACCCGTGGCGACAGCCTGTTCACCCTGAGCGCCACGCCCAACCAGCAGAAGAAGAAAACCGTCGCCCAGGCCGAAGCCGGGCTCTGGCGCCTGCTGGACGAACTCAAGGCCAAGCCACCGACTGCCGAGGAGCTGGAGCGTATCCGCGCCCAGGTCATTGCCGGCGTGGTCTACGAGCGCGACTCCATCACCAGCCAGGCCACGGCCATCGGCTCCCTGGAAACGGTCGGCCTGTCGTGGAAACTCATGGATACCGAACTTGCCGAATTGCAGAGCGTGACGCCCGAGGACATCCAGAAGGCCGCACGCACGTATTTCACCCGCGAACGCCTGAGTGTCGCCCATGTCCTGCCAGAGGAGACCACTCATGAGTAATCGCAAAAACAACCGCCTGGTGCTGCCCGGCCTGATCGTCGTGACCCTGGTGGCAGCGGTCGCGGTGTATATCGGTCGCCCGGACGACTCCGTGGCCAGCCCGGCGCTGGAACAGGCCAAGTCCAGCAAGACCCTGCAATCGCTGGCAGAACTGGACGGCAAGAACCCGACCAACCGCAAGCTCAACGTGCAGACCTGGAACACCGCCGAAGGCGCCAAGGTGTTGTTCGTCGAGGCCCACGAACTGCCGATGTTCGACATGCGCATCCTGTTCGCCGCTGGCAGCAGCCAGGACGGCAACACCCCAGGCCTGGCCCTGCTGACCAACGCCATGCTCAACGAAGGCGTGCCGGGCAAGGATGTGGGGCAGATTGCCGCCGGTTTTGAAGGCCTGGGCGCCGATTTCAGCAACGGTGCCTACCGCGACATGGCGCTGGTCTCGCTGCGCAGCCTCAGTGCCGCCGACAAGCGCGACGCCGCCCTCACGCTGTTTGACCAGGTGATCGGCCAGCCGACCTTCCCTGCCGACTCCCTGGCACGGATCAAGAACCAGTTGCTGGCCGGCTTCGAGTACCAGAAGCAGAACCCGGGCAAGTTGGCGAGCATCGAGCTGTTCAAGCGCCTGTACGGCGATCATCCCTATGCGCACCCGAGCGAAGGCACGCCTGCGAGCGTTCCGGCGATTACCCAGGCGCAGCTGCAAGCATTCCACGCCAAGGCCTACGCCGCTGGCAACGCGGTGATCGCGATGGTCGGCGACCTGTCCCGCGCCGACGCCGAGGCTATGGCGGCCAAGGTGTCCGCATCCCTGCCCAAGGGCCCGGCGCTGGCGAAGATCGCCGAACCGACCGAGCCCAAGGCCGGCCTGGGGCATATCGAGTTTCCATCCAAGCAGACGCATCTGTTGTTCGCACAACTGGGCATCAACCGTGCCGACCCGGACTACGCGGCCCTGTCCCTGGGCAACCAGATCCTGGGTGGCGGTGGTTTTGGCACCCGCCTGATGAGCGAAGTGCGTGAGAAGCGCGGCCTGACTTACGGCGTGTATTCGGGCTTCTCGCCGATGCAGGTACGTGGCCCGTTCATGATCAACCTGCAGACCCGCGCCGAAATGAGCGGCGGCACCTTGCGCCTGGTGGAGCAAGTGCTGGCCGACTACCTCAAGACCGGGCCGACGCAAAAAGAACTGGATGACGCCAAGCGCGAGCTGGCCGGCAGCTTCCCGCTGTCTACCGCGAGCAACGCCGATATCGTCGGGCAACTGGGCGCCATGGGTTTCTACAACCTGCCGCTCAATTACCTGGAAGACTTCATGCAGCAATCCCAGGCCCTGACCGTCGATCAGGTCAAGGCCGCCATGAACAAACACTTGAGTAGCGATAAAATGGTGATTGTGACCGCAGGTCCAACCACCGCGCAAAAGCCACTACCGCCCCCCACTGATAAACCTGCCGAGCAACCGCTCGGGGTTCCGGAGCATTAATGGCCAGTCCATCGCGCCCTAAAAAACCTGTCCATAACGTTCACAACGGTGTGGGCCAACTGCGCATCATTGGCGGCCAATGGCGCAGCCGCAAGCTGAGTTTCCCCGATGTGGTGGGCCTGCGTCCTACCCCGGATCGGGTCCGTGAGACCTTGTTCAACTGGCTCGCGCCGTACATCGAAGGGGCCAAGGTGCTTGACCCGTTCGCCGGCAGCGGGGCGTTGTTCCTGGAGTCCCTGTCCCGTGGCGCGGCCCTGGGCCAGGCCCTGGACGCAAGCAACGTGGCAGTGTCCAGCCTGCGCGAACACCTGGGCACCCTGCGCTGCACCACCGGTCATGTACAGACCGCCGATGCCCTGCGCTATCTGGAAACCCAGCCGGCCAGTGCATTCGACGTAGTGTTCCTCGACCCACCGTTCAACCAGAACCTGTTGCCGACGGTCTGCGCGCTGCTGGAAGAGCGCCAATGGTTGGCCGATGACGCCTGGGTCTACACCGAAAGTGAAGCTGCGCCTTCGACCCTTGGCCTGCCGGGCAACTGGCGCCTGCACCGCGAGCAGAAATCCGGGCGGGTGTATTACGCGCTGTGGCAACGTACGGCGTAGGAGCGAGCGTGTCTGCGGGCGGCGTTCCGACGAAGGCCGCCAACGATAACGCAGCGCATCTGATAGAGGTGCGTCGCTTGTTGGTTCTTCGCGAGCAAGCTCGCTCCTACAATGATCGGTGTGTATGACGCCTTCATCCAACCGCTTCAGCCCCGCCTTCGGCCTTGGCAACCCCCATCTGCAAACGCTGTGGGGCCCGCTCTGGCGCGCTACCACCCATCTCGATCGCCAGCGCGAACGCCTGTGGCTGGAGGATGGCGACTTTCTCGACCTCGACTGGCATGGCCCGCATGATCCCCATGCGCCGCTGGTGCTGGTGCTGCACGGGCTGACCGGTTCGTCGAATTCGCCCTACGTCGCAGGCCTGCAAAAAGCCCTGGCCGGCCAGGGCTGGGCCAGCGTTGCGCTGAATTGGCGCGGCTGCTCCGGCGAACCCAATCGGCTGGCCCGCAGTTACCATTCCGGTGCCAGCGAAGACCTGGCGGCCAGCATCGCGCACCTGCGGGCCAAGCGGCCGTTGGCGCCGCTGTATGCCGTGGGCTATTCCCTGGGCGGCAATGTACTGCTCAAGCACTTGGGCGAAACCGGCGACAGCTCTGGCCTGCAAGGGGCGGCGGCGGTATCGGTGCCGTTTCGCCTGGACCAGTGCGCCGACCGCATCGGCCTGGGCTTTTCACGGGTCTATCAGAAGCATTTCATGCGCGAGATGCTCGGCTATATCCGGGCCAAGCAACGCCAATTCCAGCAGGACGGACGCGAAGACGCGCTCAAGACCCTGGCCGACCTGGGCTCGCTGGAGAAGATGCGTACGTTCTGGGACTTTGACGGGCGCGTCACCGCGCCGCTGCATGGCTACCTGAGCGCCGAGGACTATTACCGGCGCGCGTCGAGTCGCTACTTTCTAGGCGCGATTCGCACACCGACGCTGATCATCCAGGCGGCGGACGATCCTTTTGTGTTTGCCCACAGCCTGCCCCAGGCCAGCGAGCTGTCGGACTGCACCGAGTTTGAACTACAGGCCAAGGGCGGGCATGTGGGGTTTGTCGACGGTTCGCTGAAACAGCCTGGCTACTACCTGGAGCGGCGGATCCCGCAATGGCTGCTGTCGCAACTCGGTCAATAATGTAGGAGCTGGCTTGCCAGCTCCTACATTGGATTGGGTTTACAGGCCCGGCAACTCAGTCGCCGGTTGCGATTTGTCGCTGCGGATCATTGATCCACTCACTCCACGACCCCGCATACAGCTTACCCAACGGATAACCCGCCAGGCTCAGGGCAAACAGGTTGTGGCACGCCGTCACACCCGAGCCGCAATACGCCACCAACTCATCCGGCGAACGGTCTTGCAGCTTCTGGGCAAACCGCTGCTTGAGCTGCTCCACCGGCAAGAAACGCCCATCACTGCCCAGGTTCTCGTTGAACGCCGCACATTGCGCCCCGGGAATGTGCCCGGCAATCGGATCAATCGGCTCCACCTCGCCGCGAAAACGCGGCAAGGCGCGGGCATCGATCAGGGTCAGGCCTGGCTGGCTCAGGCGTTTTTGCAGGTGTTCGGCATCCAGCAACAGGTGGTTGTCCGGGCTGCCGACGAAGGTTCCAGGCTCGATCTTCGGGGCATCCAGGCTCAAGGGGAAACCTGCGTTGTGCCAGGCCTTCAGCCCGCCATCAAGGATCGACACGCCGTCGCGCTTGCCCAACCACGCCAGCAGCCACCAGGCACGGGCGGCATACGCGCCTGGGCCGTCGTCATACAGCACGATCTCGCTGTCGGCATGGATGCCCCAGGCCTGCAACTGCCGGATCAGTGCCTGGGGCGCCGGCAGTGGATGGCGCCCGGTCACGCCCTTGGTCACCGGCCCGCTGAGGTGGCGTTCCAAGTCAGCATACTGCGCACCTTCGATATGCCCTTCGGCATAGCTGCAACGCCCGTAGTCCGGGTCTTCCAGGGCAAAACGGCAATCGAGGATGACTAAGCCTGCATGCTTCTGGCGTTCGGCCAGTTGTGGCGGGCTGATCAGTTGCGCGAGCGGCATGACGGACTCCTGGAAATACGTTTAAGAAAGGGCTTACTTCACTTCTTCCAGTGCCTGATTCAACGGCACGTAAAACTCCTTGAACAACCCGTCCACGGCCTCTTTAGCCTGCGGCGTGATAAACCCGGCCTCCAGCACCAGCACCTGATACACCCCGCGCTTGATCGCCTCGGCACTCAGGTGCGTGGAGTTTTCATTGGTGGTACACAAAAAACGTACCCAGGAGGTCAGGATGATCCAGGCATTGAGGGTCAGGGCTTCGGTCTGCACCGGGTCCATATTCAGGATTCCGGCCTCGACAAACCCCCGGTAAATCGCTCCGCCCTGAATCAGGCAGCGCTGGGAGAAACGCCGGTAGCCCGTAGCCAGTTCCGGGTCGCTCTCCAGCAAATGCTCAAGGTCACGATGTAAAAAGCGATAGCGCCACATACCGGCCAGCACCGCCTGCAGATAGAAGCGTTTGTCTTCGACCACCATTGCACGCCCCTGTGGCGGGCGCAGAAAGCTGTCCACCAAGGCTTCGTACTCGCGAAACAGCACCGCGATAATCGCCTGCTTGTTCGGGAAGTGGTAGTACAGGTTGCCCGGGGATATTTCCATGTGGGCGGCAATGTGATTGGTGCTGATGCTGCGCTCGCCCTGCTGGTTGAACAGCTCCAGGCTGGTTTGCACAATGCGTTCGCTGGTTTTTACTCGTGGTGCCATGGGGTATCGGCTTCTTGAATCCTGATGCAAACATCTTACGGTCTATCCCTGCCAGGATAAAACTGCATGTTGCTGCGAAGGCATTTGACAAAATAGAGTAATGACTCTAAAAACGCAGTTATACCAATAACAATCAGGAACTGCGCCATGCCTGCCAACGTTGCCTACCTGCAAGATTCCCAGGCGCTGGACCAACTCCAGGACCTGTTTGACGCCCAACGGCGCGCCTACGCAGGTAACCCGATGCCGCCGGCGGCGCAGCGCCAGCAGTGGCTCAAGGCCTTGCGTGACCTGCTCAGCGACGAGCGTCAGGCGCTGATCGAGGCCATCAGCAGTGACTTCAGCCATCGCAGCGCCGATGAAACCCTGTTCGCCGAACTGATGCCCAGCCTGCACGGCATTCACTACGCCAGCAAACACCTCAAGGGCTGGATGAAACCGTCGCGCCGCGCTGTAGGTATAGCCTTCCAGCCGGCGTCTGCCAAAGTTATCTATCAACCGCTGGGGGTCATCGGGGTGATCGTGCCCTGGAACTACCCGTTGTATCTGGCCATCGGCCCGTTGGTCGGTGCGTTGGCGGCGGGCAACCGGGTGATGCTCAAGCTCAGCGAATCCACCCCGGCCACCGGTCAGTTGCTCAAGACCCTGCTGGCGAAAATCTTCCCCGAAGACCTGGTATGCGTGGTGCTCGGCGAAGCGGAAGTGGGCATGGCGTTTTCCAAACTGCCTTTCGACCACCTGCTGTTCACTGGCGCTACCAGCATCGGCAAGCATGTGATGCGCGCCGCCGCCGAGCACCTGACCCCGGTCACCCTGGAACTGGGCGGCAAATCCCCGGCCATTGTCTCGGCGGATGTACCGCTCAAGGACGCCGCCGAACGAATCGCGTTCGGCAAGGCACTGAATGCCGGACAAACCTGTGTGGCGCCGGACTACGTGCTGGTTCCAGAGGACCGGGTAGAGGGCTTCGTCGAAGCCTACACCCAGGCGGTACGTGGGTTTTATCCGACACTGACCGATAACCCGGACTACACCGCCATCATTAACGAGCGACAACTCGCCCGGCTCAATGCCTACGTCAAGGACGCCACCGACAAGGGCGCGACCCTGGTGCCGCTCTACGACCAGGGCCAAGCCCGGCGCATGGCCCATAGCCTGCTGCTGAATGTCAGCGATGAGATGACCGTGATGCAGGACGAGATTTTCGGCCCGGTGCTGCCCATCGTGCCCTATCGCGGGATCGACCAGGCCTTTGCCTACATCAACCAACGCCCTCGCCCACTGGCGCTGTATTACTTCGGCTACAACAAGGCCGAACAAAATCGCGTACTCCACGAAACCCATTCCGGCGGCGTGTGCTTGAACGACACCCTGCTGCATGTGGCCCAGGACGATATGCCATTTGGCGGCATCGGCCCGTCGGGCATGGGCCACTACCATGGCCATGAAGGCTTCCTCACCTTCAGCAAGGCCAAGGGCGTACTGATCAAGCAGCGCCTGAACGCGGCGAAGCTGATTTACCCGCCGTATGGCAAAGCCATCCAGAAACTGATCCAGAAGCTGTTCGTGCGCTAAAACCGTTATCACCGGGACAACAATAAAAATGAACCCTAGCCTGACTGAATCACCCGCGCTGTCGCGGCGCGGCGTCTTGAAAATCGGCCTGTGCGCCAGCGCTTTCCTGGCGACCGCCGGCCTTGGCGCCAGCCTCAGTGGCTGCTCCAGCAGCACCCCCGCCAGCGGCTTTGCCATGTTGCGCAACAGCGACCTGCCGTTTCTGCGCGCGGTAATCCCGGTGTTGCTGGAAGGGGCGGCCAGCGCTGAGGTCGTGGCCGCGGGGATTGAAGACACGCTGAAAAAACTCGATTACAGCCTGCAACACCTGTCGCCGGAGATGTTCAAGCTGACCCAGCAGTTGTTCGATGTGCTGGGCATGGCCGTCACCCGTGGCCCGCTCACCGGCGTCTGGGGCAGTTGGGAAAACGCCAGCAGCGAGCAGATTCGCAACTTCCTGCATCGCTGGGAAAACAGCTTCCTCAACCTGCTGCGCATGGGCCACGGCTCGCTGCTCAAGTTGGTGATCATGGCCTGGTATTTCCGGCCCGAGTCCTGGGCCCATTGCGGGTACCCCGGGCCGCCGAAGATCTAGCCTTGATCACCCAAGCCGGCTCCTACAAGTCATGACGCCTGATAAAAATAAGAGAACAAGCTGATGCCCGTACCTGATGTGTTCCGCGATGGCATGGCCCGCGGCTGGAAAACCCACAATGGCGCCGCCCTTGACCAGGACCTGACCCTGGAGGCCGATGTCGCAATCATCGGCAGCGGCGCGGGCGGTGGCACCACCGCCGAAATCCTCAGCGCAGCGGGCTACAAGGTGCTGCTGATCGAAGAAGGCCCGCTCAAGACCAGCAGCGACTTCAAGCTGCTGGAAGACGAGGCCTACGCCAGCCTGTATCAGGAAGGCATCGGGCGTATGAGCAAGGACGGCGCCATCACCATCCTGCAGGGCCGCGCGGTGGGTGGCACCACACTGATCAACTGGACGTCGAGTTTTCGCACACCTGACCCGACGTTGTCCCACTGGGCCAGCGAGTACGCGGTCACGGGCCACAGCAGCGCCGAGATGGCGCCGTGGTTTGAAAAGATGGAGCAACGCCTGGGCATCGCACCCTGGGCCCTGCCACCCAACCCCAACAATGATGTGATCCGCAAAGGCTGCGAAAAGCTCGGCTACAGCTGGCACGTGATCCCACGCAACGTGCGCGGCTGCTTCAACCTGGGCTATTGCGGCATGGGCTGCCCGGTCAACGCCAAGCAATCGATGCTGGTGACCACCATTCCCTCGACCCTGGAGCAAGGCGGCGAGCTGCTGTACCTGGCCCGCGCCGAGCGCCTGAAATTCAGCGGCGACACCATCACCAGCCTCGAATGCGTGGCCATGGACGCACGCTGCGTAGCGCCTACCGGCCGCAAGATCACGGTCAAGGCCAAGCATTACGTGCTGGCCGGCGGCGGTATCAACAGCCCGGCGCTGCTGATGCGCTCCGACGCGCCCGACCCGCATGCACGCCTGGGTAAGCGCACCTTCCTGCATCTGGTGAATTTTTCCGCAGGGCTGTTCGACGAGGTGATCAACCCGTTCTATGGCGCGCCACAGTCGATTTACTCCGACCACTTCCAATGGCAGGACGGCACCACCGGTAAAATGTCCTACAAGCTTGAAGCGCCGCCCTTGCACCCGGCCCTGGCCAGTACGTTGTTCGGTGGTTATGGCACGCAGAACGCTCTGGACATGAGCCAGTTGCCCAAGACCCATGCGATGCTCGCGTTGCTGCGGGACGGGTTCCACCCTGATAGCCAGGGCGGCAGCGTCGGCCTGCGGGGCGATGGCACGCCGGTACTCGACTATGAGGTCTCGCCCTATGCCTGGGATGGCCTGCGCCGGGCCTTCCACAGCATGGCCGAAATCCAGTTTGCCGCCGGTGCCAAGTCGGTCAAGCCGCTGCACCATGACGCACGGTACGTCAGCACACTGGCCGAAGCCCGCAGCCTGATTGACGGCCTGAACCTGGAACTGCACCGCACTTGCCTGGGCAGCGCCCACGTGATGGGCGGTTGCGCCATGGGTGAAGAGGCGAAAAACGCCGTGACCGACAGCCTCGGAAGGCATCACCAGTTGCGTAACCTGTCGATCCACGATGGTTCATTGTTCCCCACCAGCATCGGCGCCAACCCACAACTGTCGGTGTATGGCCTGACCGCGCAACTGGCGACGGCACTGGCCGAACGCCTGAAAACAGCATGAAAAACCGATGATGGCCCCCTGTAGGAGCGAGCTTGCTCGCGAAGAACCCATAGGCACCGCGGGCTATCTGATAGCGCTGCGTTATCGTTGACGTTCTTCGCGAGCAAGCTCGCGCCTACAGGGGGTTCATAGGGGTATTCGCGGTGTCTATAGTGCTTTCTTCTGAATAAGTTGACTTGGCCGACCGGGATGGCTGCGATACCATCCGGTTCCCCAACGGACTCCGCCAGGACGACGCGATGAACCGAGTGTTGTACCCAGGTACCTTCGACCCGATTACCAAAGGCCATGGCGATCTGGTCGAACGCGCCTCGCGCTTGTTCGACCATGTGATCATCGCGGTCGCTGCCAGCCCCAAGAAAAACCCGCTGTTTCCCCTGGAACAGCGCGTGGAACTGGCGCGCGAGGTCACCAAGCACCTGCCGAACGTTGAAGTAGTGGGCTTTTCGACACTGCTGGCGCACTTCGCCAAGGAACAGAACGCCAATGTGTTCCTGCGCGGCCTGCGCGCAGTGTCGGACTTCGAATACGAATTCCAGCTGGCCAATATGAACCGCCAACTGGCACCGGACGTCGAGAGCCTGTTTCTCACACCGTCGGAGCGTTATTCGTTCATTTCCTCGACATTGGTCCGGGAAATTGCGGCATTGGGCGGTGATATCACCAAGTTTGTGCACCCTGCGGTCGCCGACGCCCTGACCCTACGCTTCAAGAAGTAAGACCGCTTGATCGGCGCCTGCTCGCACTGCGGGCGCCAATGCGGCACAATTGCGCGCATTAGTTTTCAGATGCCTTGGCTCAAGTGCCCTGGCAGGAGTTTCCATGTCCCTGATCATCACCGACGATTGCATCAACTGCGACGTCTGCGAACCCGAGTGCCCGAACGCTGCCATTTCCCAGGGTGAAGAGATCTACGTGATCGACCCCAACCTGTGCACCCAGTGTGTCGGCCACTATGACGAGCCCCAGTGCCAGCAAGTGTGCCCGGTCGATTGCATTCCGCTGGATGAAGCCCGTCCGGAAACAGAAGAGCAGTTGATGGAGAAGTACCGCTTGATTACCGGCAAGGCCTGAAACCTTGTGGTGGCTGGGCGGGCCTTATCGCAGGCAAGCCAGCTCCCATTTGAAGGTATTCACACATCAAAATGTGGGAGCGGGCTTGCCCGCGATGACGGCAACCGCCCTCACACAAAGTCAGCTCTGGCATTTTGGGCAAAACACACTCGCCCGCTGCCCCAGCATCACATTACGCAACTCACTCCCGCAGACCTTGCACGCCTCGGCCCCGCGCCCGTAGACAAACAACTCCTGCTGGAAATACCCCGGCTGCCCGTCGCCGCCAATAAAATCACGCAAGGTTGTACCGCCACGCTCGATGGCAGCCGCAAGAATGCGTTTGATCTCAATCGCCAGCTTCAAATATCGCCCACGAGAAATGCCCTTGGCCTCCCGGCGCGGGTCGATCCCGGCGGCAAACAACGCCTCGGTCGCGTAGATATTGCCCACGCCCACCACCACCGCGTTGTCCATGATGAACGGCTTGACCGCCATGGAGCGCCCACGGGACAGCTGGAACAGGCGCTCGCCATCAAACAGGTCAGTCAACGGCTCTGGCCCCAGGCGCAGCAGCAGTGCGTGGTTATGCGGATCCTGGCTCCAGAGCATCGCGCCAAAGCGCCGTGGGTCGGTGTAGCGCAGGGCCAGGCCTGACTCCAGTTCGATGTCCACATGTTCATGCTTGGCCGCCGGCAGGCCGACTTCCACCAGGCGCAGGTTGCCCGACATGCCCAAGTGGCTGATCAAGGTGCCGACTTCGGCATTGATCAGCAGATACTTGGCGCGACGCTCCACCAGCACGATGCGCTGCCCGGACAGGCGTACGTCCAGGTCCTCGGGAATCGGCCAACGCAGGCGGCGCTCACGCACGATCACCCGGCTGACCCGCTGGCCTTCCAGGTGCGGCGCGATCCCGCGCCGGGTGGTTTCGACTTCTGGCAGCTCAGGCATATTCGTCTCGCGATAGAAAGGTTAGTGCGCGCCCAATTCGCGGATCGACAACTTCAGGTTCTCGAAGTCGTAATCCGACAGGCCCACGTAATCCAGCACCAGATGGCCGATGCTCTCCCATTCATGGTCCACCGTCTGGTTGCCCAGAACCCGATAGGACGCGCAGATATGCTCGGCCATCTTCAGGATCGCCAGCAGGTTTTTCAGTGGGCTGTTGCGCGCCGACTCATCGCTGAAAATCGCCAGGGCATTGTGGTGGTTGGCGATGGCGTTGGTCACATGCTCCGGCAGGCGCCAGGACTTGGCGGTGTAGTAGCCCACCACCGCATGGTTGGTGTGGAACGCGCGGTTCTCGGTATCGACCACCCGGCAGTCGGGGCCCGCTTTGGCGTAGGACTCTTCCAGCACGTTCATATAGTCCGGGAAGCGCTTGAGCATCAGCGGCACGCCACAATCGTGGAACAGGCCCAGGGCGTAGGCTTCATCCACCGCCTGGGAGCCGGTGCGCTTGGCCAGGGTCAGGCAGGTCATTGCCACATCCTGGGCGGTGTCCCAGAACCGGTTGAGGGTGACGATGGTGTCGTCACTCATCTCGCCCTTGATCGACTGGGCATTGATCAGGTTGACGATGGAACGGCTGCCCAGCAGGTTGACCGCCCGCTGGATCGAGGCAATCTTGTTGCTCAGGCCGTAATACGGCGAATTGACGATTTTCAGCAACGAACCGGACAGGCCGGGGTCCTGGGAGATCAACCGAGCGATCACTTCCAGGTCCGGATCGGGCATGTATTGCTCCATCTGCAAATCCACCATGATTTGCGGTTGAGGCGGCACGCTGATGCCTTGCAGGGCCTGTTGGATCTGTTCGGCGGAAAGCTCTTGGGACATAAGTACACACTCTGGGCTAGGCGGCGATTCTAACCTCTATCTCGGTCTTTTGTGGGAGCTGGCTTGCCTGCGATAGCATCAACGCCGTACGTCAGATACACCGCGCCGTCTGCATCGCAGGCAAGCCAGCTCCCACATGAACGGATGCGCAAAGGGTATACTCCCGCTCTTTTTTCCGGAGCGACGTCATGTCCCTGCCAAGCCTGCGCCTCAAAGCCAACGCCGATCGCCGTTTGCGCAACGGCCACCTGTGGGTCTACAGCAACGAAATCGACGTGGCCGCCACCCCACTCCACGGCTTCCAGGCAGGCGACCAGGCTATTCTGGAAGCGGCTGGCGGCAAGACCCTGGGCATCGTGGCCATGAGCCCGAACAACCTGATCTGCGCGCGCCTGCTGTCGCGCGACATCAAGCTGCCTTTGGACAAGTCGCTGCTGGTGCACCGCCTGAACGTCGCCCTGTCCCTGCGCGACCGCCTGTTCGACAAGCCGTTCTACCGCCTGGTCTACGGCGATTCCGACCTGTTGCCAGGCCTGGTAGTCGACCGTTTCGGCGACATCCTGGTGGTGCAGATTGCCTCTGCGACCATGGAAGCCCATAAGGACGACGTGATCGCCGCCCTGACCCAGGTGCTCAAGCCGAGCGGCATCCTGTTCAAGAACGACTCCGCCGCGCGCGACGCCGAAGGCCTCAACCGCTACGTCGAAACCGTATTCGGCCTGGTGCCGGAGTGGGTCGCTCTCGAAGAAAACGGCGTGAAGTTCGAAGCCCCGGTGATCCAGGGCCAGAAGACCGGCTGGTTCTACGACCACCGCATGAACCGCGCACGCCTGGCCCCGTATGCCAAAGGCAAACGCGTCCTCGACCTGTACAGCTACATCGGCGGTTGGGGCGTGCAAGCTGCAACGTTCGGCGCCAGTGAAGTGTTCTGCGTCGACGCCTCGGCCTTCGCCCTCGACGGCGTCGAGCGCAACGCCGCGCTGAACGGCGTCGCGGAGAAGATGACCTGCATCGAAGGCGACGTCTTTGAAGCGTTGAAAGAACTGAAAGCCAGCGAAGAACGCTTCGACGTGATCGTCGCCGACCCACCGGCCTTCATCAAACGCAAAAAAGACATGAAGAACGGAGAAGGCGCCTACCGCCGCCTCAACGAGCAAGCCATGCGCCTGCTCAGCAAGGACGGCATCCTCGTCAGCGCCTCGTGCTCCATGCACCTGCCGGAAGACGACCTGCAAAATATCCTGCTGACCAGCGCCCGCCACCTGGACCGCAACATCCAGATGCTGGAGCGTGGCGGCCAGGGCCCGGACCACCCGGTGCACCCGGCGATTGTCGAGACGCGTTACATCAAGAGCATCACCTGCCGGTTGTTGCCCAATAGCTAAGGCTTCACCCACCCCTGTAGGAGCGAGCTTGCTCGCGAAAAACGCCAACGATAACGCAGTGCTACCGGGTAACCTGCGTCGCCTATGCGTTTTTCGCGAGCAAGCTCGCTCCTACAGTGGGCCGGGGCATATTCGGAATCACTGTTTAAACACCCATAGACGCTGGCGCCTCCTACCTTTTCTCTTCTAACCACAGAAGAGGACGAAGGAATGTCCACCTCACAAAATGCGCATCGACTGCGTGCAGGGCGCTATTCAGAGCCTGGAAGAATCTATCTGCTCACCGCCGTGACTCACCAGCGGCAGGCAGTCTTCAAGGACTGGCGTATCGGCCGCCTACTTGCCAGCGAGTTCAGAAGGGCACAGGAAGACGGCGAGGCAACTTCGCTGGCCTGGGTAGTCATGCCTGACCATTTCCATTGGCTGATCGAATTGCATAACGGCGATTTGCCTAGGCTGATGCAAATCACCAAATCGCGAAGTGCCCGCGCCATCAATCAGACGAGACGCTCCTTCGGGACGATCTGGCAAAAAGGTTACTTCGACCGAGCGCTACGCTGGGAAGAGGACTTGAAGGTTGTGGCCCGCTACATGATTGCCAATCCTTTGCGAGCCGGTCTGGTCGAGCATATCGGCCAATACCCGCTGTGGGATGCCATCTGGCTTTGAAACACCCCCTGTAGGAGCGAGCTTGCTCGCGAAGAACGCCAACGATAACGCAGCGCCCCCAGGCAATCTGCGTCGCCTATGGGTTTTTCGCGAGCAAGCTCGCTCCTACAGGAAGACGGTGTAGAATCGACCCTATTCATCGCCAGTCATCCCCCGGCGGGTTTATGAGCTCAAGGCCAATGCGCACGGCGATCCCGTCACGTTTGCGGCAACTTCCGGACACCAGTGCCACTTTTCGGGTGTTCCAGACGTCAATAGAAGCTCACTCCCCTTTTGATTCCTGATTAGCCGCCCGGAGTGCTCCATGCCAGATTACCGCTCGAAAACATCCACCCACGGCCGCAACATGGCCGGCGCGCGCGCACTGTGGCGTGCCACGGGGATGAAGGATGACGACTTCAAGAAGCCGATCATCGCGATTGCCAACTCGTTTACCCAGTTCGTACCGGGCCACGTCCACCTCAAGGACCTGGGCCAACTGGTCGCCCGCGAGATCGAACGTGCTGGCGGCGTGGCCAAGGAATTCAACACCATTGCCGTGGACGACGGCATCGCCATGGGCCATGACGGCATGCTGTATTCCCTGCCGAGCCGCGAGATCATCGCCGACTCCGTGGAGTACATGGTCAACGCCCACTGCGCCGACGCCATCGTGTGCATCTCCAACTGCGACAAGATCACCCCGGGCATGCTGATGGCCTCGCTGCGCCTGAACATCCCGGTGATCTTCGTCTCTGGCGGCCCGATGGAAGCCGGCAAGACCAAACTCGCCTCCCACGGCCTCGACCTGGTGGACGCCATGGTGATCGCCGCCGATTCCAGCGCTTCTGACGAGAAGGTCGCGGAATACGAGCGCAGCGCTTGCCCAACCTGCGGTTCGTGCTCCGGCATGTTTACCGCCAACTCGATGAACTGCCTGGTGGAAGCCCTGGGCCTGGCGTTGCCGGGCAACGGTTCTACACTGGCGACCCACAGCGACCGCGAGCAGTTGTTCCTGCAGGCCGGCCGCACCATCGTCGAGTTGTGCAAGCGTTACTACACCGAGAACGATGAGTCGGTATTGCCGCGCAATATCGCCAACTTCAAGGCGTTCGAAAACGCCATGACCCTGGATATCGCCATGGGCGGTTCCACCAACACCATCCTGCACTTGCTGGCCGCAGCGCAAGAAGCCGAGATCGATTTCGACCTGCGCGATATCGACCGCCTGTCCCGGCATGTACCCCAGCTGTGCAAAGTCGCGCCGAACATCCAGAAGTACCACATGGAAGACGTGCACCGTGCCGGCGGGATCTTCTCGATCTTAGGTTCCCTGGCCCGTGGCGGCCTGCTGCACACCGACCTGCCGACCGTGCACAGCAAGTCCCTGGCCGAAGGCATCGCCAAATGGGACATCACCCAGACTGACGACGAAGCCGTGCACACCTTCTTCAAGGCCGGCCCTGCCGGGATCCCGACCCAGACGGCGTTCAGCCAGTCGACCCGTTGGGAAACCCTGGATGACGACCGTGAAAACGGCTGCATCCGTAGCGTCGAGCATGCCTACTCGCAAGAAGGCGGCCTGGCCGTGCTGTACGGCAACATCGCCCTCGACGGCTGCGTGGTGAAAACCGCCGGCGTGGACGAGTCGATCCATGTGTTCGAAGGTCGCGCCAAGATCTACGAAAGCCAGGACAGCTCGGTACGCGGCATCCTCGCCGACGAAGTGAAAGAAGGCGACATCGTGATCATCCGCTACGAAGGCCCGAAAGGCGGCCCGGGTATGCAGGAAATGCTCTACCCGACGTCGTACCTCAAGTCCAAGGGCCTGGGCAAAGCCTGTGCGCTGCTGACCGACGGTCGCTTCTCCGGCGGTACTTCGGGCCTGTCCATCGGCCACGCTTCGCCAGAAGCCGCTGCCGGCGGCGCGATTGGCCTGGTGCAAGATGGCGACAAGGTGCTGATCGACATTCCAAACCGTTCGATCAACCTGTTGGTCAGCGATGAAGAACTGGCCGCACGCCGGGTCGAGCAGGACAAGAAGGGCTGGAAGCCGGTGGAGAAGCGTCCGCGCAAAGTCACCACCGCGCTGAAGGCTTACGCGCTGCTGGCCACCAGTGCCGACAAGGGTGCGGTACGTAACAAGGCCATGCTTGACGGTCTGTAAGCCCCGCCCATGAAAATGCCCCGCCAGGTGCGGGGCATTTTTTTGCCTGCCTGAATCGCCAAGCCACAGGAGATCAAATGTGGGAGCTGGCTTGCCTGCGATGCGGACACCACGGCGTACCTGATACACCGCGTCGATGCCATCGCTGGCAAGCCAGCTCCTACAGGGTTATTGGATCTCGTCGGGCTTGACGATCACCCAGTTCTTGTCCGCCGTCACCGGCAAGCCTTCCTTGGCCTGGGCCGCAGCGTGTTTGGCGATCATGCCGTTCATTTGCGTCATGTACTTGTCCTTGCGGTTGATCCACAAGTGAATGCCGCCCTTGGCCACGTCCACATCGTGAAACAGCATGTAGCCGTCGCTGGTAGGGGTGTCGCCGCCAACCAGTACCGGCTTTTTCCATTCATCGATGTAGGTGAGGATCGCCGCGTGCTTGCCGGCCATCCAGGTCGCCGGGGTCCACAGGTACGGGGTCAGTTCCAGGCCGAGGTTGGCCTTTTCGTCATACTTGCCGGCCGTGACTTGCTTGCGTGCGGTGGTCAGCTCGCCAGTCTTGCGGTCCTTGAGCAGCAGGCTGACGCCAATCACGTTCTGCGGTTTCACGTTGTAGCCGTACTTGGGATCGGACGCGACCATGCGCACCAGCTCTTCAGAGGCCGCCGTCATCACGTACACATCGATGCCGTTTTCCATCAGCTTGTTGTACAACTCGGTCTGGCCGGTGAAGATTTTCGGTGGCTGCACCTCCATGTTCTTCACCACATCGCCTTCGAAGTAGGTGACCGGTACCGGCTTGCCGGAGGCCATCAGCTCATCGACGTAGCCCTTGAGTTCCTTGAGGGTGAAGCCTGCGAACACCTGGGCGACCCACGGATAGCAGACCATGTCGTCCACTTCACACAGGCGATAGTAGTAACTGAACAGGCTTTCCTTATGATCGGCGGTGTCTTTGAACGGCATAAGCTTGAGCGACGGGTCGAGACTGTCACGCGTGATCAGGCCCTTGTTCTCCATGTACGGCAGCAGCGATTCTTCGAGGTCGAAGCGGTAGCTGGTGTTGTCCATGTCGAACACCGCGTAGTTACCCTTGTTGGCATTGGCGGCGATCATCTCATTCAGTTGCTTGGCGGCGGGTGCGGGCCAGTGTTTCAACTCGGTGGCGGCCATGACCTGGCTGGCAAGCCCCAGGCATAGCGCGGCGGCAAACAGTCTCGGCGCGAGCTTCATGTGCGTTTTCTCCCTGAGTGAAAGGCATAAACGCTAACAAATCTGTATGACAACGCCCGCTACACGCACGACCGACGGCGTCCTGATCCCGCCACCCACGTACACAGGAACGTCAACGCCTTATTCCAAAAACGACAGTCGCCATTCCATAACGGTATTAAATCAATATATTTCAAGCTGTTAGGATTTCCGGTTCGCAGTCGCACGCTCATGCGATTGGCAGTCCTTTACCTGGAGCTTCAATGAATCTGCCGCTGATTCTCAACCTGCTGGTGTTCCTCGCATTATTGCTGGGCCTGGCACAAACCCGACGTACTCACTGGAGCCTGGCCAAGAAGGTGTTGTTCGCCTTGGTCCTGGGCGTTGCCTTCGGCGTGGCCCTGCACACGATCTACGGCGCTGGTCACCCGGTACTCAAGGCCTCGATCGGCTGGTTCGACCTGGTCGGCAATGGTTATGTGCAACTGTTGCAGATGATCGTGATCCCGCTGGTGTTCGCCTCGATCCTCAGCGCCGTGGCCCGCCTGCACAACGCCGCGTCCCTGGGCAAGATCAGCTTCCTGACCATCGGCACGCTGCTGTTCACCACCGCCATTGCGGCGCTGATCGGTATCGGCCTGACCAACCTGTTCGGCCTTACCGCCGAAGGCCTGGTGGCCGGCACCCAGGAACTGGCGCGCCTGCAAGTGATCCAGAGTGACTACGCGGGCAAGGTCGCCGACCTGAATATCCCGCAGTTGCTGCTGTCGTTCATCCCGCAGAACCCGTTTGCCGACCTGGCCCGGGCCAAGCCGACATCGATTATCAGTGTGGTGATCTTCGCCGCGTTCCTGGGCGTTGCCGCGTTGCAACTGCTCAAGGATGACGTGGAAAAAGGCCAGAAAGTGCTGAACGCCATCGATACCCTGCAAGCCTGGGTGATGCGCCTGGTGCGCCTGGTCATGAAGCTGACCCCCTACGGCGTGCTGGCGTTGATGACCAAAGTGGTCGCCAGCTCCAACCTGCAAGACATCATCAAGCTCGGCAGCTTCGTGCTGGTGTCCTACCTGGCGCTAGGGCTGATGTTTGTAGTCCACGGCCTGTTGCTGTCGCTGGCCGGGATCAACCCGCTGCGCTTCTTCCGCAAGGTGTGGCCGGTGCTGACCTTCGCGTTTACCAGTCGCTCCAGCGCAGCAAGCATCCCGTTGAGCATCGAAGCGCAAACCCGTCGCCTGGGCATCCCGCAGTCCATCGCCAGCTTTGCTGCTTCGTTTGGCGCGACGATTGGCCAGAACGGTTGCGCCGGTCTGTATCCGGCGATGTTGGCGGTGATGGTGGCGCCGACCGTGGGCATCAACCCGCTCGACCCATTGTGGATCGCAACATTGGTGGCGATTGTGACCTTGAGCTCGGCCGGTGTGGCAGGCGTGGGCGGCGGTGCGACGTTTGCCGCGCTGATCGTGCTGCCAGCGATGGGCTTGCCGGTGGCGTTGGTGGCGTTGCTGATTTCCGTAGAGCCGCTGATCGACATGGGCCGTACGGCGTTGAACGTCAATGGCTCGATGACGGCGGGGGCGATTACCAGCCAGATCATGCAGCAGACGGATAAAGAATTGCTCAATGCCGATGAGCATCCGGAACTAGCACAGGCATAACTCTGTAGGAGCGAGCTTGCTCGCGAAGACTGTTAACGATGACGCGGGCATACTGAATGGCCGTGTCGCTCTCAGGTTCTTCGCGAGCAAGCTCGCTCCTACAGTTAGGCTTTTTCCCAGACTTCGAAGTTGTAGGCCGGCTTGTCGCCTTCTGCCGGATTCTGCACATTCGACACCAGCTTCCACTGGTTCAAGTCAAACGCCGGAAACCACGCATCCCCCTCCGGGCTCAACGCAACCCGCGTCAGATACAGGCGATCCGCCTGCTCCAGCCCTTGCGCATACAATTGCGCGCCGCCGATCAGCATCAGCTCATCCACGCCCTGCTCCAACGCCCAGGCCTCGGCCCGCGCAACGGCTGCATCCAGTGAAGGAAAAACTTCCGCACCTTCGAGCATCAGATCGGTCTGACGACTGACCACAATGTTCAAGCGGCCCGGCAACGGTCGCCCCAGGGAATCCCAGGTCTTGCGCCCCATGATGATCGGCTTGCCCAGGGTGGTGGCCTTGAAATATTTGAAATCCCCCGGCAAATGCCAGGGCATGCTGTTGTCGACGCCGATCACGCGGTTTTCACCGAGGGCTGCGATCAGGCTTAAAGGGAGAGTTTTTTTCATGACGACGAGAATACCAGAGGCGCGGGCCAGGGGTTATGCTCCAGGCTCACTGACACAACAGGACGGCGCGTGACTGCACTGAACCCCCTGCAAAAACTCTGGCTGACGGAAACCGTGCGCCTGCGTGAAGAACACGCAGGCGCCCTGGAGGACCAGGAAGCCAATCGCCTGGCCCGCAGTAGCGGCGGCGACCTGCCGACACGCATTCAAAACCGTGCCCTATGGCTGGCCGAGCGCGACGGCCTGAGCGCCGCCCTGCACCATTGGCTGCAAGGTGCGCGCCTGGCGCTGATCGTGCTGATGGTGCTGGCCGTCGTCAGCGGCGCCGGCCTGGCCTTCGCCGCACTGGGCAACGGCCTGACCCCGGTCAATGTGTTCTGGGCCCTGGGCAGCCTGCTGGGCTTGAACCTGATCCTGCTGCTGAGCTGGGCCCTGGGCCTGCTGTTTGCCGGCGAGCACAGCGCCAGCCTCGGCCGCCTGTGGTTGTGGCTCAGCGAAAAACTCGCCCGCGATGCCAAGGCCGCGCAACTGGCGCCGGCGTTGTTGTTGCTGCTGCAACGCCACAAGCTCAACCGTTGGGCGGTCGGCGTGCTGGTCAATGGCCTGTGGCTGCTGGCGCTGTGCAGCGCGCTGGTGATCCTGCTGACCTTGATGGCCACCCGGCGCTACGGCTTTGTCTGGGAAACCACCATTCTCGGCGCCGACACCTTTGTCAGCGTGACCCAGGCCCTGGGCAGCCTGCCCGCCCTGCTCGGTTTCAGCGTGCCGACGGTGGAAATGATCCGCGCCAGCGGCGACTCTGCACTCAATATCGAAAGCGCCCGCCAGGCCTGGGCTGCCTGGCTGGTGGGCGTATTGCTGGTCTATGGCCTGCTGCCCCGGCTGCTCCTCGCCCTGCTCTGCCTATGGCGCTGGCAACGTGGGCGTGCCGCCTTGCGCCTGGACCTCAACCTGCCCGGCTACAGCGCGTTGCGTGAAGCCTTGATGCCCAGCAGCGAACGCCTCGGTGTGAACGATGCGGCTCCAGAACAGTTGCACCCAGTCAGCGGCGGGGCCAGCGAGTTGCAAAGCGATGGCGCCCTGCTGGTGGCCATCGAACTCGACGACCAGCACCCCTGGCCGCCCAAACTGCCGGCCACGGTCAAGAACGCCGGCATCCTCGACAGCCGCGAGTCGCGCAACAAATTGTTGGAACAATTGACCCGCTTCCCGCCCGCCCGCCTGGTGATCGCCTGTGACCCACGCCGCTCGCCGGATCGCGGCAGCCTGGCGTTGATCGGCGAACTGGCCCGCTGCGCCAGCGCCACCCGTGTCTGGCTGCTGCAAGCACCACCGGGCCAGGCACTGGATGCCGAGCGCCTCGGTGATTGGCACACGGCCTTGCAGCAACTGGGTTTGCCCTTCGCTGATTGCGCACCGCTTACCTGGCTGGAGACTGGTCATGACTAAACCCCTGAAACTGGCGGTGGTCGGCCACACCAACGTCGGCAAGACCTCGCTGCTACGCACCCTGACCCGTGACGTGGGCTTTGGCGAAGTGTCCCACCGCCCCAGTACCACCCGGCATGTCGAGGGCGCGCGCTTGTCGGTCGACGGTGAAGCTTTGCTGGAGCTGTACGACACGCCGGGCCTGGAAGATGCCATCGCCCTGCTCGACTACCTCGAACGCCTCGACCGACCGGGCGAACGCCTCGACGGCCCGGCCCGCCTCGCCCGTTTCCTGGAAGGCAGCGAAGCCCGCCAACGCTTCGAACAGGAAGCCAAGGTGTTGCGTCAACTGCTCGCGTCCGATGCCGGCCTGTATGTGATCGACGCCCGGGAACCGGTACTGGCCAAATACCGCGACGAGCTGCAAGTGCTGGCCAGTTGCGGCAAGCCACTGCTACCGGTGCTCAACTTTGTCAGCAGCAGCGACCACCGCGAGCCGGACTGGCGCGAAGCCCTGGCCCGCCTGGGCCTGCATGCGCTGGTGCGGTTTGACAGTGTGGCGCCCCCCGAAGATGGCGAGCGACGGCTGTATGAAAGCCTGGCCCTGTTGCTGGAAAGCTCACGCCCACAGCTGGAACGGCTGATCCTTGATCAAGAGGCTCAACGCCAGGCGCGCCAGCAAAGCGCTGCCCGCCTGATCGCCGAGCTGCTGATCGACTGCGCCGCGTGCCGGCGCAGTGTGGTCACCGAGGATGAACAACAAGCCATCGGTGATCTGCGCAAAGCCGTGCGCCAGCGCGAACAACGTTGCGTCGAAGCCCTGCTCAAGTTGTTCGGTTTCCGCCCGCAAGACGCTGCGGCCAGCGACCTGCCGCTGCTGGACGGGCGTTGGGGCGATGATTTGTTCAAC
>NZ_CVTS01000001.1:0-8027 GCF_900004755.1 Pseudomonas sp. 25 R 14
AGCGGGTTACTACACCGAGCGTCAGAAGCAGATCAGCGACGACAACCAGCGCATCGCGTCCTACGCCACTGACTTCAACAAAAGCGCCTCCGATATCGACCGCAGCACCGCGTACGCCAAGGCGTCCCAGCAGTGCTACCAGAGCGCGTTCACGAAGCTTGTGGCCGACCGCAAGGCCAAGACCGTCAACGACACCGAAGGCCGCAAGCGCCTGGCGGAAATCGTCGCCGGCCTCAAGGAGTCCAACGACCTGGTCGTTGCAGTCAACGGCAAGGCCAGCGAAGACCTGAACAACTACACCCAGGCCTACGAGAAAGACCTGCAACAGGTGGGCGTGCAGCGCAATGACGTGGTGACGGTGGCCACGGCAGAGGCCGCCCCGGCGGTGGTCCCGGCGAAGAAAGGCAAATCGACTAGCAAAGTCGTGACCAAGCGTCCGCCACTACCCAAGGTGCCGACAGAAGCGGTGAGCACCGAGAAAACCATCCAGACCGTCAAGGTCAAGCAGGCCGAGAGCAAGCAAGTGGCCAGCGCCGGTAAAGCGCAGATCGAAGGCACCTGCCGCGATCCGAATCTGGCTGACTGGGCACCGGTGC
Source organism: Pseudomonas sp. 25 R 14 (assembly GCF_900004755.1). Taxonomy (NCBI): domain Bacteria; kingdom Pseudomonadati; phylum Pseudomonadota; class Gammaproteobacteria; order Pseudomonadales; family Pseudomonadaceae; genus Pseudomonas; species Pseudomonas sp. 25 R 14. Next base: position 597 of record NZ_CVTS01000001.1, read on the forward strand.
CTTGCCCTAACGTTTAAGCCAAGTTGTTGCTATAAGCGGTAAACGCCAACCGATCTCCTGCTAACGCGGGAGATCGGTAGCGTTCCGCGCACAAATCGTTAAACTGCTGCGGCCACCCAATAATTACACTGAGGCCGTGTGCATGAAATTTCGTTTTCTTCTGTGGGTGCTGGGCCTGATGATGGCCAAAGCCAGCCGCAACAACCCTGCATTCCAGCAGCAGTTGGGTGACAAGGACCTGGCGTTCCAGCTGCAGACCCTTGACGGCAAGGTTGCCCGTCACTTCATCGTCAAAGACCAGCGCATCACCAGCCGCTCGGGTGTCCACCCGGAGCCTGCGTTTGCTATTGCCTTCAAAGACGCCGCCTACGGCTTCGCCACGATGCAGGCGAAGAACAAGCAACTGGCATTCATGACAGGGATTCAGGACAAGTCGATCCAGATCAAGGGCAACCCGGCGCTGGTGATGTGGTTCCAGGGGTTGACCAAGTACTTGAAGCCGAAGAAAAAGAAGGCCTGAGAGACCGAGTTGGATTCATCGCAGGCAAGCCAGCTCCCACATTTTGAGTGCATTCCAACGTTGGAACTCGGTCAACTGTGGGAGCTGGCTTGCCTGCGATAGCGGTTTGACAGACGCCCGCTTCACCCCTGGCTGAACTGCGACGCCAACTCCCGCAACAACACCTCGGCATCCAGCACCTTGCTCACTACATCCTCAGCTTTGCTGCGGTCCAGGCCCAGGCGCTCCAGCAGCTCGTCCGGGATCTCGGCCTCAGGCCCGGAGCCGATGCCGCGCCCGCGCAACAGGCGTACGGCCAGGCACACCAGGTTCGGGTATTCGGCGTATTGGCCGTCGTAGGTCGGGTCATGCTGGAAGCGCAGGGCAGTGGACAGCTCTTGCGGCATGTCCCAGTAACGCATCAACCAGGCACCGATCTGCTCGCGGCTGATCCCCAGCAAGTGTTGCTCGACATAGCTGTGGCACAGGTGCGGGTTGACCTCCAGGTGCCGGCAGATCAGCGAGAAGTGCGGCGGGAAGACGTGGGCCAGCAACAGATAGCCAAAGTTGTGCAGCAGGCCCGCCAAGTAGGTCAGGCCGGCTTCCGGGCGCTGGGCGCGCGGCATGGCACGGGTCAGCCCTTCGATTACCGCCGCGGTGTAGATCGACTGGTGCCAGTAGGGCGTAGCCTGTTGCGGATGGTCCTTGGGCAGGCTCAAGGTCTTGCCCAGCGCCAGGCCGAGGGCCAGGTTGATCACCAGGTCGAAGCCCAGCACGCGCACAATCGCATCTTCCACCGAGCGGATCTTGCCCGGCGAGGCGTAATACGGCGATGCCGCCCAGCTCACGACTTGCGCGGCCAGGGCTGGGTCGGTTTCGACCACGCCGGTAATGTCGTCGATGGTCGCGTTGGGATCGACCCGCAGCTTGATGATCTTCTGCGCGGTATCGGCCAGCGGCGGGATCTCGATGGTGGCTTCCAGGCGTTGCTGGATGCGGCGGGCGGTAAACGCCTGCATTGCCTGGGTGATCTCGTCACGATCGTCGGCAGGACGGTCGAAGTTGGGCCGGATGCTGCTCAGGGGCTCGCCGAAGTTGGCGGCACTGGCCTTGCTCAGCATGCGCTTGAAGTCATCGCTGGTGATTTCCAGCAGCACCGTGGCTTCGCCCGAATGCACCAGCAGGGTTGGCTCGCGCAGCAGACTTTCTTCGTACAGGCACGGTGAACTGGTCAGCGGCGGCAGACCAGGCAACAGGCTCAGGCTGTGCTTGCCGAGCATGCGCTCCAGGCGTTCCGGCGAGACAGCAGTCAGGTTGCGGCCGGTCAGTTCGGTGAGGCGGTTGAGGTCCAGCAATTGGCTCTGGGGGAACAGCACCATGAGGGCGCCCACGGCGTCATCGAGCAGCACCGCTTGAACCTTTCGGGCCGGATTCAGCCCTGGGTGTTCGGTGACTTGCGTGTAGCTGATGGCGAGTTTCGCGAGCAGGTCCCGAATGACCGAGGGTGCGGTCGGCGGGGCTGTGGCGTGGGCAACTTCTGACATGGCCGGATCCAATCTCCTACATTTGCTTGGAGTATAACCAGCTTGGTCCGGCTGAGTGGTGTCTAACTGTGGTTTGTGATGGTGTTGGCGGTCCCCATTACTGTAGGAGCGAGCTTGCTCGCGAAGAACCTTAGCGATAACGCGGGGCACCGGCATATACGTGGCGCCTGTGAGTTCTTCGCGAGCAAGCTCGCTCCTACAGGGGCGCTGGGTCAGACCTGGCCGTATTGCTGGCCATGACGCAGCCAGCGATCGAGCAACGGGCTGACGTGGTGCGGCCAGCGTTCCAGCAGGGCCTGGGCGGCGTCGCGCACCGCTGGCAGCAGGTCGGCATCACGCATCAGGTCAGCGACCTTGAACTGCAGCAACCCGGTCTGGCGGGTGCCAAGCATCTCGCCTGGGCCGCGCAGTTCCAGATCCTTTTCGGCAATCACGAAGCCATCGTTGGTTTCGCGCATGATCCCCAGGCGCTGGCGACCAATCTGCGACAGCGGCGGATGGTAGAGCAGCACGCAGTGACTGGCGGCACTGCCCCGACCGACGCGGCCACGCAGTTGGTGCAATTGAGCCAGGCCCAGGCGCTCGGGGTTTTCGATGATCATCAGGCTGGCGTTGGGCACATCCACGCCGACTTCAATCACCGTAGTGGCCACCAGCAGTTGCAGGTTGCCGGCCTTGAACTCGGCCATCACCGCGGCTTTTTCCGCAGGCTTCATGCGCCCGTGGATCAGCCCGACCTTGAGCTCGCCCAAGGCACTGGTGAGGTCTTCATAGGTGGTTTCAGCCGCCTGGCAGGTCAGCTCTTCCGACTCTTCGATCAGCGTACACACCCAATAGGCCTGGCGCCCTTCGGTGCAGGCCCCGCGTACCCGTTCGATCACTTCGACCCGACGGGTGTCGGTGACCAGCACGGTGTTGACCGGGGTGCGGCCGGGCGGCAGTTCATCGAGAATCGAGGTGTCGAGATCGGCGTAGGCACTCATGGCCAAGGTGCGTGGGATCGGGGTGGCGGTCATGATCAACTGGTGCGGATTCATCCGTCCGCCCACGCCTTTTTCGCGCAGGGCCAGGCGTTGCTGCACACCGAAACGGTGCTGTTCGTCGATGATCACCAGGGCCAGGTTCTTGAATTTCACTTCATCCTGGAACAGCGCGTGAGTGCCCACCACCATCGGTGCGCCGGCGGCGATCTGCTCCAGGGCGGCCGCGCGGTTCTTGCCCTTGAGCTTGCCCGCTAGCCACGCCACTTCCAGGCCCAGGGGTTCGAGCCAGCGCTTGAAGGTGATGAAGTGCTGTTCGGCAAGGATCTCGGTCGGCGCCATCAGGGCCACTTGATAACCGGCCTCCAGGGCCTGCAGCGCAGCCAGGGCGGCGACCACGGTCTTGCCGGCACCGACGTCGCCCTGGATCAGGCGCAGCATGGGTTCTTTCTGGCTCAGGTCGTAGGCGATTTCATTGCCTACGCGCTGTTGTGCACCGGTCGGCGCAAAGCCGAGGTTGGCCAGGTATTGCGCGGGCAGGCGCGTGGCCTTGGGCATCGCCGGCGCGCGCAGGGAACGCATGCTTTCGCGCAGGCGTTGCTGGGACAGTTGATGGGTCAGCAGTTCTTCAAAGGCCAGGCGATGCTGGGCCCAGTGATGACCCAGAGCTAGCTCATCGACATCGGCATCGGCCGGTGGATGGTGCAGGTAGCGGATCGCGTCATCCAGGGGCGCCAACTGGTAGTCCCGGGCCAGCTCCTGCGGTAGCCAGTCGGGCAGGCTTTGCGGGCCGAGCAGGGCCAGGGTCTGCATGCATAATTGGCGCAGGCGCTGTTGCGTCAGGCCTTCGGTGAGCGGGTAGATCGGGGTGAGGGTGGTGTCTACCGGTGGTGGCTCGTCGCCGGTGATGGCGCGATATTCCGGGTGATAGATTTCCAGGCCCGAGGCCCCTGGCCGGGCTTCACCGTAGCAACGCACGCGGGTGCCACGCTTGAGGCCTTCCTTTTGTGCGTTGCTGAAATGGTAGAAGCGCAGGCTCAGGCCACCGGTACCGTCCTGCAGGCGCACCACTAGGCTGCGGCGTTTGCCCATCACCACATCTGCACCGCTGACGGTGCCCTCGACCACGGCATCCTGCCCGGGGCGCAGATGGCCGATGGGCACTACACGGGTGCGGTCCTGGTAACGCAGGGGCAGGTGAAACAGCACGTCCTGGAGGTTTTCCAGGCCAACCTTGGCCAGTTTCTCGGCCATGGCTTCACCGACACCCTTGAGTGCCGTCACCGACACCTGCGACAGTTCAGTCATACAAGTGCTTAGCTCGCAGCAGGCGGCTTGGCCACCGAGCACAGGCGGATCGAGTCGGCGAGGATATCAATCGCTTTGGGGCGCGGGAAACTGGCACGCCACGCAATCGCCACGGTACGGAATGGCACGGGCGGGGTGAGCGGACGCACTTCAATCACGCCGGCAGCGTAGTGATGGCTGTCCACGGCCGACAGCGGCAGGATCGAGATGCCCAGGCCGGACGCTACCATGTGGCGAATGGTCTCCAGGGAGCTGGACTCCACAGTGGTGTGTTTGGCGCCGTCGTTGCCCTTGCTCAGGGTTGGACAGGCCTCCAGCACCTGGTCACGGAAGCAGTGGCCTTCGCCAAGCAGCAGCAGGCTCTTGTCGTTGAGCAGGCTGGCGTCGATCGTGTCTTTCTGGGTCCATGGATGGGACGCAGGCATCAGCACAGAGAACGGCTCGTCGTAGAGCGGTAGCGTCAGCACGTCGGCTTCGTTGAATGGCAGGGCGATGATGATCGCGTCCAACTCACCGTTGCGCAGCTTGTCGCGCAACACGTGGGTGAAGTTTTCTTCGATATACAGCGGCATCTGCGGCGCGACGCGGTGCAGTTGCGGGATCAGGTGTGGGAACAGGTACGGGCCGACGGTGTAGATTGCGCCGACTTTCAGCGGGGCGGTCAGTTGGTTCTTGCCGGCCTGGGCCAGCTCACGAATGCTCTGGGCCTGCTCCAGCACCTTCTGGGCCTGGGCAACAATGCCTTCGCCTACCGGGGTGAGGCGCACGGCGCTTTTGCTGCGCTCGAAAATCAGCACACCGAGTTCGTCTTCAAGCTTCTTCACACCCACCGACAGCGTCGGCTGGCTGACATGGCAACGTTCTGCGGCATGGCCGAAGTGTTGCTCTTGGGCGAGGGTCACGATGTAGCGTAATTCTGTAAGAGTCATAGCGGGCGTCCATGAGGTTGCGGGCCAAGCATACCGGCTGCAATCGATAGGCGCACGTTATCAGAACTGGAGTGGGGATTGAGCGGTTTGTGCGGGGGATTTTGCTGAAGCCCGGGACTGTCTGTATGAGCAGGCAAGCCTGCTCATACAGACAGGGGATCAGCGGCGACGTTTCTCGATGTTGTAGACAAACGGCGCAACGATTTCGATGCTGCCGTTTTTCAACATATCGGCCGGTGGCTTGGGCAGCGGCTGGGCACGACGGATCATCTCCAGGGTAGCGCGGTCCAGGTCGGCGTTGCCGGAGCGGCCCACCAGTTCATAGGACAGCACCTTGCCTTCGGCATCCACCACGAACCGCAAGCGGTTCAAGCCTTCCTTGCCACGGGCCTGGGCGCCTGGCGGGTACTTCTTGTACTTCGCCAAGTGACCGAGCAGCGTACTTTCCCACGTTGCCTTGGCCGCGATCTGCGCCGGCGAAGGACCGGGTTGTGGCTGCGCCGACTTTTCCGAAGGCGCATTATTCGCCGGGCTTTCGCTTGGCGGATCCTCGGAAGGTTTCTCCTTGGGCGGCTCGACCTTTTTCTCCGGCTTGGGCGGCTGTGGCTTGGGCTTTGGCTTGACCGGCTTGGGCACGGAAATGGTGGGTTTCGGTGCCTCGGCCAGCTTGGGCAATGGCAACTCTTCCACCGGTGCCGGCGGTTGCGGTGGCGTCACCACCTTCGGCGGGGCCGGAGGGGGTGGCGCCGGCATCGGCGCCAGGTCGATGACCATGGCCGCCGGTGGCAACTGCACCATGTGTGGCGCCGACCACTGGAGCGCGAGGATGATCGCGACGGCGTGGACGCCCAGCACGACGGCGAGGCTGGTGCCATAACGCGTCAGTTTGTGGCGCGTCGTGATCATTTCTTGGCTGCCGTCTCAAGTCCGACCAGACCGACCTTGAGGTAACCGGCCGCCCGCAGGGCATCCATCACGCTCATCAGGTCGCCGTAGTCCACGCCTTTGTCGGCCTGGAAGAAGATCGTCGTGTCTTTCTTGCCCTGGGTCCGGACGTCGAGCACCGCACCGAGGGTTTCGGATTTGACTTCTTCTTCGCCCAGGAACAGGCGCTGGTCAGCCTTGACGCTGAGGAACACCGGTTTCTCCGGTCGCGGCGCGGGTTTCGCGCTGGAGGCGGGGAGGTCGACCTTGATGTCCACCGTAGCCAGGGGTGCTGCGACCATGAAGATGATCAGCAGCACCAGCATCACGTCGATAAACGGTGTGACGTTGATTTCGTGGTTCTCGACGAGCTCGTCGTCACCTTGATTCAAATGCAGGCCCATGGCCGATTACCCCACTTTCACCATGTGCGGTTGCGAGCTGCGCTCGGTAGGCAGGTGATCGAGGTCACGGCTGACCAGCAACAGGACTTCTGCCGAAGCATCCGACACCTGGGCCTTGTAGCCGGCGATCGAACGGGCGAACACGTTGTAGATCACCACCGCAGGAATCGCGGCGACCAGGCCCAGGGCAGTTGCCAGCAGGGCTTCGGCAATACCGGGAGCGACGACGGCGAGGTTGGTGGTCTGGGTCTTGGCGATGCCGATGAAGCTGTTCATGATGCCCCACACGGTACCGAACAGGCCGACAAACGGTGCGGTGGAACCGATGGTTGCCAGCACGCCGGTGCCATTGCTCATGTTGCGACCGCAGGCCGCTACCAGGCGCTCAAGGCGGAAACTCACACGCTCCTTGATGCCTTCCTTCTCACGGGTGTTGGCCGACAGGCGCATTTCTTCCAGGGCGTCGTGCACCAGCAGGTGCGCGAGGGTGCCCTTGATGGCCGCGCTTTCGCTGGCTTCCTTGAGGGTGGTGGCTTTTTTCAGGTTGGCGATTTCGGTGCGCAGGCGACGTTTGGCGCCCAGCAGCTCGAAGCCCTTGGCGATCCAGATGGTCCAGGTGATGATCGAGGCGATGGCCAGGCCGATCATCACGATCTTCACGATGATGTCAGCGTTCTGGTACATGCCCCAAGGTGACAGGTCGTGGGCCATGCCCAGGGTGTTGTCTTCTTCCAGGACAAGACCGGTTTCATCTGTGGGGGCTACGCCTTCGGCAGCGGCAGGTGCGGCAGCCGGGGCGCCGGGTACTGCGGCATTTTGCTCAGGTGCGGGGGCTGCGGCGGC